>JARLGK010000103.1 GCA_031296075.1 Candidatus Acidiferrales bacterium | reverse complement strand
TACGGCCAGGGTCACGTGGTCGCCTACAACTACGTCGCCAACTGGCACGACGGCATTGACATCGCCACCTACGGCGATCCCGACGGCACGCCCGACGAATTGCGCGACCGCGTCCCGGTCTCGATCGATTTCTACAACAACGACATTTACAACATGGCGGACAATTGCATCGAAGCCGACGGTGGCGCGCACAACATTCGCGTCTTCCGCAATCGCTGCTTCAACGAAGCCGGCGGCGCATTCAGCGCACAACCCATCTTCGGCGGCCCGCTGTACTTCTATCAAAATCTTGCGTACGACAATACGACCGGCGGTCCACTGAAATTAATCGACACGCCCGCGGGCGTCCTGATTTATCAGAACACGTTTTTCGGTCAGGGCCGCCTCATGGGCCCCGCGTCCAACGTTCATTTCCTGAATAATCTGATCCTCGGCGACGGCTGGGCCAATCCGGTCTTCAATCTGCGCACCTACACGAACTATTCCACTTCCGATTACAACGGCTTCCGGCCGAATCCAAATGTGGACAACGCTTTTGAGTGGACTTCTCCCACATTTGAAGTCGCGGCCGACTATCAGGGCAAGCTCGTCACGCGCACTTTCAAGTCGCTCAAGGATTACAGCCAGGCAACGGGGCAGGATCAGCACAGCATTTTGCTCGACTACGATATTTTCGTGAACGTGAAGATGCCGGACAAATCCGACCCCCAACATCTTTTCAATCCCGAGGATTTCGATTTCCGTTTCAAGCCGGGCTCAGCCGCCGTGGATGCCGGCATCCCGCTCCCCACCATCAACGACGATTTCACCGGCCGCGCACCGGACCTCGGAGCCTACGAACTCGGCCGCCCGATCCCACACTACGGCCCGCGATCTCAGCCGCTAGGCGCTCCAGATAATTCCGCGCCGAGATCCGTCACTGGCCCTCCGCTCTAACGCATCTGTCGCGCGATCTTCCGTAGGGGCATCGAACTTGTGGTGAGCGCAGCCGAATCAATGCTGTGCACGGCACAGAATGGTTCGTTAGCTTGGCAGTCCGCACGTTCCATCGCTGCACCCGTCATCCGCGGGCATTCTCATCGGCCGAGCATCGCGCCGAATTCCGCCTTTCGGCCGCCATTTATCCACGGACGCGCTCTGCGTGTACAAAAAATCGGTCGTGAGCCATAGCGGGTTCGTTTCGCCGCCCACGATCACGATATTGATCTGGCTCGGATCATGAAACGGCGTGACTAACTCGTCATCCGGCAGTTTGGACCACGACGCGTAAGGTTCAATTCCTTGCCGGGCCAGCGGCGCGATGAAGGAATAGATGATGTCGGCGCCCCAGTATTGCCCGGCGGGCATTTTGACGTGTTCCGAAAGCCACCGAGCGACGTCTTGCTTGGTTCCGAATCCTTGATCTTTTAGACCCTTGGCTACAAGCGGATCCATTATCAACGTGGCTGCAGAGCGGAGTCCGGCGAACGCGCCCAACATGATAGCGGTCTCTTCGTTCGCGGGGCGGCGGCAATTCGCAGCGCCCATACTGTTGATCACGCTCCAACCTCGAAAAAGGCTCACCACGCTTTCGTCAGCCTTAAAACCTTTTTGCACGTGAAAGGGTTCCCAAATGCTTTTCTCCTCATTTTCCGCGCAGCACATATTGTTGTAATTCAGGTTGTTGCCTTGGGATCCCATAAACGTATCGCCCAGTTTCGCATCGGCCAGATTGATGCTCATCATCGTCCAGGCTCTTCCAATCGCGGAATTGGCGAAATTAAAGGGACTCAGCGCGCCGACGCCCGCGTTCATGCCGATCTCGTCACGGATGGGACCGTTGACAATCACCATCCTCGCGAATGAAGTCGTCGAACTTGGCATCGAAGGTTCTTGAGTGGAGGCGATCGCCAGGATCACCGGCAGATGTTCGGGTCTTGCGCCCGCCATCACCGCGTTGATGGCCACTTTTTCCACCGTGTACGCCATTTTCTCCTGCAAAGTCGTGATGGTCATCAGCCCGACAGCTTCGTCAGGATCGTGGCTGGTCCCAGTCAACATTTCCGCCACGCGTTCTTCGGTAGGCAGCACAATCGGCAATCCATCCGTCCATCCGTTTTCGAGGAACAAACGTTGCAGATTTTCTTCGGTGTCTTGCGTTAGCATTCGCTGCCGTGCCGGTTTTGGCGCTCGGACGGCATTCTTTTCCTGTTCTGTCAGAGGCTTGGTAAGCGCATCCATCACTTCTTGCATGAGCGGTTTCCCGGTAACCGGATCGTTGCCCTCCACGTATTTTCGGAGCACCGCCTGTGACATTCCGACAACCGGAAAAGGAGGGAAGCTGAAACGCAGATTCATTCCATGATTGCGCGAGTCCCGTTCGACGTATTCCGCAAAACGGGCAGTGACCATGGGTGCGGTGGGAATCTCGTATTTACGTTCCAGCGTCCTGCAGTGATCGGCGACACTCGCCGAACAGCCATCTCAACCTCCAACGGCAAAAATGACCGCGTGGCCCTTCTCCTTTATTTCAGCCCACAGATTCGGGTCATCCAAAAACATGTTGCCCTTTTTGCGCCGAAGAATGGTTCTTACCGCTGGCATGTTCCGGGAAAACCAGCCGGTCATTTCTTCGAGAAACTCATAGCCGCCGCCAAAGCCCACATCCACCAGGTACACAGTCTTACCGTCCAGGGCGTCGAGCCGAGGCGCCATCGATGCCGGCTCGAATACTCCCGTGGATTGCCCGCGCGGGTCTAACACCTTGTAGACTTGTTCGGTCTGAAGCATTTCAATCCTCCCAAGCCGAGCTCTCCGACCAAACTCGGCGCCCGGAAAAAACTAAGGCTGTGCCGTATCTCCGAATTCAAATCGCTCTCTGCAGATGACCATATGCCCGCCACGTTCGAGTGTCAATCAAACGCCACAAACGATCAGCCCTTTACCGATGAGTTGGCCTGCACCTGCCGAAAACGTCTGACTGCCGTCCTGCAATTCGCATTTTACGTCCGAGCAAAAGTCCCACGCGCATCCCTTTAGATTCGCTCTCGTCATGCCACATACTGGAATTTGAAGTTCGAGGTCCGCTTATGGGACTTCGGAAACCGAGGCGCGAGACAGGAGAACGCTAGCGACCAATTGGTCCAGTGGCGGCGGTGAAGCAGACGCGCGGATTGTCGGCCGATCATCAAAGTCCGCTCAAGTAGTTGGTTTGCCGTCGCGGAAAAGGATCGATGCAATCGGCGCCTATTGAGATGTGCGGGACTTTTTGCGCCAGTTAAGTGTCGCCGGGCGGCCCCTCCGGAATTTGCCGCTCGCGTCGAGCAGCCTGTCGTGAAGGGTCCCAGTTAGATCGATCATGGCGAGGACGGCGCCATTGGGATTTTGGCTGTGCATTTCGATCGTGACGTCCCCGGATGAAGCAACGTCACCTGAGAGGTACATAGTGATCTTCTTGTCGGCACCCACCATCCACTGGCCGGTGATTTTGCCGCCTCGGATGGTTCCTTCCGCGTCGTAGCATTGCGCCGGCTCGATCCTCGTCTTTCCGTAGCAAACTTGCCCGGAGTAGGTCCCATCATACTTGCCTGCGCTTACGCCAGACGTCGCTGCGGCAGGACGACCGCTCATTGCAGTCGGCGCTGCAATAACTTGTGCGTTCGGGCGTGCGGGCTCGCGAGGCGCCGCCGCTTTCATCGCTACCGGCTTGCCGACCGGCCCGGCTGCATTCGCTGTACTGGCGGCTGGTTCAGTCGCGGGTGCTACAACGGTCGGCTTCGCCGCCTCGGGGGTCGGCTGTACTGGCGGCGCGACCGCGGCGATTGCAGGCGCGGGCTCCGCTTTGCTACGCGTACTCACCGTGTACGCCCAATAGCCGCCTCCGAGTGCCAGCAGAGCAACGACTACGCCAGCGACCCACTTCGCAGCACCGCTCAGGGAGCCGCCAGGCTTCGGACTAGGAAGAGCGCCGTGTCCTTCGGCTTCCGTGATGGAAAACGTCCGGACCGGCTGCTGGATATTCTTGAAACTCTTTTCGCCGAGCCACTGGAATGAAAGAGACAACTTGTTGCGTATCTGGTCGTGAACGCTTCCGGAAATACAGATTCCGCCGGGCTCTGCAGCTGTCTGCAACCGCGCGGCGACGTTGACGCCGTCCCCCATCAGATCCTGGCCCTGCACCAACACGTCGCCCAGGTTGATCCCCATTCGGAATTTCACCTGACGAGAGGGCGCCAGCTGATCGTTACGCGTTCGCAGCGCCGCCTGGATGTCGGTCGCGCACCGCACCGCTTCCACCGCGCTGCTGAATTCCGCCAGGATCGCATCCCCGGCCGTATTGAAAATGCGTCCGTGGTGCATCTCCACAAGCGACTCGAATATTTTCTTGTGGCCTCGAAATGTTTTGAGTGTCTGCTCTTCGTCCTCGCCCATTAGACGGCTGTATCCGGCAACATCCGCCGAAACAATTGTCGCGAGTTTGCGCTCAACAACCTGTGAACTTGAGCCTTTGGGTTCGTCGGGCACGTGGGCCGCTCCAGGTATTTATTTGCGGCGTATCATAACATTGGCGCAGCCGAGGATGCCGGGCGTCTTGATTCCTGCGATCAATGACGATTTCACCGGCCGCGTCCCCGACCTGGGCGCCTACGAATCGGATCGCCCTCTCCCACACTACGGCCCGGGAACTCAGGCGCCCGGCGCCCCCGAAGATTCCGTGCCGAGAACCGTCACCGGCCCTCCACTCTAGCGTTCGCAGGAACTAAAACGACGAGCGTGTACGCACCGAGGGCGATTCCGAGGGGCCCGTTGATTAGACCGAAGAATGCCGCGAGCAGCCCGAGCGTTCGCGCCGATTGTCCGCCGGACATCAAGCTTAGGCCGGCGACGATGGAAACAAGGCCTGCCACGACGCCCAGGACAATCGCGAAAATCAGAAAGACGTGAAATAAGGTCATCAAGGTAAACGGATCGGGAACCCGGCTGAGCAGCGCGCCCCACATCACGGTTAACGTGCCGCTGTAGAGAAGTGCTCCCAGCGCGCCAACGAGCCGCAGAATTCCATATAAAATCCAGAGGATTCCAAGATTTCGCATGATCACTCCCGTGCCGGATCTTCTGTTTTCGCTGATCGGCCGGCGACAATGTACATCGGACCGTCTCAGCGTGCAATCATCCAGCCAAGTTCTTGAGCGCAGCTCCCCTAGGTTTGATCCTCGGACCTGCGGGGAATCCTAGGTTTGTCTTTGGAACTCCCGGCTCTCGGCTTTACGCCCTCTGTTCTCGGGTGCCGGGCGCAAAGGTGAGACGCAAAGTCTTTGTCGCGCTGGCGTTCGAACTCCCGCGTCATCTCGTCCAGAGAGTCGCCGACCGGCGGACCCGAAGGATTGAATATCCAGTCGCATTCAGAGCAAGCCCAGCCCTCGAATTGCGCGGATTTCACCCAAATCATCGCTCTCATAGCTACCCCTTGGATGGAATATTCTTCTTTGGCTTTGGAAATTTTCTCAGTGCTTGCCGTCCTGGCGCTGGGACCAGCACGGACGATTTCCTCGGCATCTTTCCCAGCGCCGCATCCTGCTGGATAATGCTCTGGACTATCTCAATTGGAACCTGTTCGAAATGTGTTTCGTTGTTGCGCATGGCAGGCTCTCTCTCGTGGCTGCGTCTACCGTAGCAATGGTCAAGTCATACGGGGAAAATCTTTAAGATGTCTCCGCATTAACGCGACGACCCTTAAGGGGGAAGTTGGGTGGGGTTAACGCGACCGAAGTAGTATTCCTTGGACGATATCGACTCAAGAGGATACGTTCATGTCTGCATATTTCTGTTGTACGCTGGACTACGCCTGTGATATCAACAGGTTGCGTTAGTTATACGTTTGCTGTGCGGGAGGCGCACATTGAAAGCGATCCGAGCGGCATCTCATTTTAAGACCCTGGACTTGGGCGACGTTCCTCGCTCCCGAAACGGCAAACACAAGGTGATTGTTTCCCTGATTCTTCGCGACCTCGACCTGCTGAAGGCCGGTGCGGCACTTAGGGTGCCCTTGGCCGAACTGGGTGACACCAAGGAAAACGTCCGTTCCGCCTTGAACCGCGCCACTCGAAATGCCAAGCTTAATGTCGCCACAGCCACGGACGAGAATTTCTTGTACGTTTGGAACGCAAGCAAAAGCAAGCCAAGCTTTGTAAGCGCGTAAGCCTCATCTATTGAATTCGTTTGTCCGGTGCCTCGACTTCCCGGGACTTATCCGTGTGCGCCGGCTATACCCTCGTTTGTGATGGTTTCGGCCCGTAATCTTGCCGATTCAATCGTCACGCCGCGGGCGCAGTTTGGCCGCATATTTCGCGACTGTCCGGAATGCGACAGCATGGCTCCTATCTTGAGGTCATGATGAGGACATGCCGCGTAAGAAAACGAATTCCGTCTCTGCGGGCCCCCAGATTCTAACCGACACAGCAGAGGTAGCGAGTGATTCGGCGGCAACGGTCAAGGAAGCAGCCAAACCATGACGCTCCTCTTCGTTCTCGCGGTAGTCATTATTGTCGCGCTTGTGGGGAGCCTTCCCATTTGGCCGCACAGTAAGAACTGGGGCTACTACCCCGTCGGCGTAAGTGTGGTCCTGGTGATTATCCTGGCCCTGTACTTTACCGGCCACCTGCACGGGCGCTAGTCAGCGCAGTTCGCCTGCCTTATGTAGCGCCGCCCTCTTGGCGGCGAATTTCTGCGGGGACGACGACTCAGTGTCGTCTTAACGCTTGGACGCCGAGGGGACTTTTCTTGCGTCAACTACGATTACGTCAGGCACCCTCGCCCCATCAGCCTTTAGCTTCTCCCGCAAAGCCAACACGTCGTCGATCGCAGACTTGCGCTCGGTTATGCTCACGGCCTGCCGCGTGCAAGACCCAAAAGTACAGGTGCACACCTGTCCTAGACCAAAGGCCAGTAGACGCGCGGTCCGCAATCTGACAGCGTATTAATGACGAGCAGTGTCGTCCGCTCTCTCGACGAGAGCTGATTGCTCTTTGAAAATTGAATCGGCGGTTTCGTGGGACCACCAAACTCGCGATCGGCAGGGATCCATTTTCTGCTAGTTTCTAATCGACACTCAGGCGATTAGAAACGTCTCTAACCGCTTGAAAATAAAGGAAAGTGGTCGCTTCTAATCGACACGAATCGGGCCCTCCGGCACGTAATGTAGCTCATCCCGGTTCATCGGGATGAAGGCGTTCGGCCCGCCCAAATCGAGCCTCGGGTCTGAAGACCCGAGCTACATTCGGTGCAAGGACCTCTCACGAATTACGAGTCACGAATCACGAGTTACGAACTACGCCGCATTAAGTGTCACACCATGCCGAGTAAATTTCCGCGTAACCTTCTGAAAACAAAGAAGAGCGTCACTGACAAAGTGTCACAAAAATCGACGTGCACTTTGGCGGTATGGATGAGGGAGCCGCGAACGCGCATTCTAGGAATTAAGCACAAGGCGGACTCGAACAAACTGGCAGGGAAGCGGCGCTTCAGGTAATATTGCTGTGATTTCCGGAGAAGCCATTGACGCTCACTAACATCCAGGGAACGACGACGATCGGGGCTAAGACGCTGGTGCGCGTGCGGCCGCGAGGATTCTGCGCCGGAGTGGTACGTGCGGTGGATATCGTCGAACTCGCGCTCGAGGCTTATGGCAGCCCCGTGTACGTGCACCACGAAATTGTGCACAATCGCTACGTCGTGGATCAGTTGCGCGGCCGCGGCGCGATCTTCGTCGAAACCATTGGCGAAGTGCCGGTCGGCGCCGTTCTGGTTTTCAGCGCGCACGGCGTTCCGCCGCGCGTGCGCACCGAAGCGAAGGAGCGCAACCTGAGGGTGATTGACGCGACTTGCCCGCTGGTCACCAAGGTTCATCTGGAAGCGCTGAAATTCGCGCGCGAGGGCCGCACCCTGATTCTGATCGGCCATCGCGACCATCAGGAAATCGTGGGCACGTCGGGCGAAGCGCCCGAGCAGACGATCGTCGTTGGAACTGTCGAGGAAGTGGACAATTTGCAGGTGCCCGACCCGTCGCGTCTCGCCTTCCTGACGCAGACGACTCTTTCGCTCTACGACACGCAGGAGATTGTCGCTCGGCTGCGGCAGAAATTCCCGTTGATCGTCGGTCCCGCGTCGGACGATATTTGCTACGCGACGCAGAATCGCCAGGAAGCGGTCGAAGCGCTTACGCGCGAGGTGGAATTGATTTTGGTGGTGGGCTCGGCGAACAGCTCGAATTCGAACCGCCTGGTTGAAGTGGCGCAACGCGCGGGCGTGGCGGCGCGGCTGATTGAAGATTCCAACGACATTGACGCCGCGGCGCTCGAAGGCGTGAAATCCATCGGCCTCACGGCGGGCGCATCCGCCCCGGAAGTTTTGGTCGAGCAGGTGAGCCAGCGTCTTTCGGGATTCGGGTTCACGAATCACCGCGACTTGGATCTGATTCGCGAGGACGTGCGATTCACGCTTCCGGCCGAACTCGCCGCGAAGTTGGGCCGGGCCGCGAATTGAAATACATTCGGCCTTCGCCGAGGGGCACCAAACCAACGTTAAGGAGTTTTTGAGTGGCGGTCAAAATCGCCCGCCAGCCGACCAAGATTGCCCTTTTGGGTTCGCCCACCAGTGCGGCCGCGATGTCTTTGGGCCACGAAGGCGCGCCCGCGGCGTTGCGCTCCGCCGGATTGACCGAACGGCTCCGCGCGATCGGCTACGAAATTAACGATCTGGGCGACGATCCTCCCCAACTTTTCCAAACCGATGAAGAAAGCCCTCGCGCGCGCAACGTTTCTCGCGTGATTGCGGCGCTCGAGGCGCTGAAGCCGCGCGTCGAGCAAGCTATCAAGTCCGGCGCGCTGCCCGTGATTCTGAGCGGCGATTGTTCGATCGCGCTCGCGACGATTGCCGGCGCCCGCCGATATTTCCGCCATGTCAGCATGATCTACATGGACCGCGACGCCGATCTGAATATTCCGGCGACGTCGCCCTCGGGCTGCGTGGACGGAATGGTGGTCTCGCACATCGTGGGGCGCGGCGCTGCGGAGCTGGTGCGATTCTGGGGCGAGCCGCCGCTGGTTCGCGAGCCGGACCTCGCGCTATTTGGAGTGGCGCGACTCGACCCGGCCGAGCAAGAAGTGCTCGATCGCACGCCGCTTCGGCGCTATCTCGCATCGGACGTGCAGCGCCTCGGCCCTGCAGCCGCCGCGCAGGTGGCCATCGAACGCATTCACGGCAACGGCAACGAGTTCATCTTGCATTTCGATGTGGACGTCATCGCGGGATTTCAGGCCACGAACTATCCGGGCGAAGGCGGGCTGACTCTCGAGCAAGTGCGCGAGGCGCTCGCGGTCTTCGCGAAACAAAAGCACCTCGCCGCGATCGAGGTCACGGCCTACAATCCCACCAAGGATCCCGACGGCAGCGGAGCGAAGCTGATCATTGACCTGCTCGCGGACGTCTTGGGAGAACGCCTCGAAACATTGAAAGCTGCTGCGCCGCCGGTTGAGCCAACGGCTGCTGCTTCGCCTGCAGTTCCCGCTCCGCCGTCTGATCTGACGGCGTCCGTTCCTGATGCAGCGGTTCCTGCCGCGGCGCCCGGAGAAGCATGGTCGTCGGACATGCTGGAAAGCGAATCTGAGTCATCGGAAGCCGCTGCGGTTG
The DNA here is from genome assembly GCA_031296075.1 of Candidatus Acidiferrales bacterium. Taxonomy (GTDB): domain Bacteria; phylum Acidobacteriota; class Terriglobia; order Acidiferrales; family UBA7541; genus Palsa-295. Next base: position 7,252 of record JARLGK010000103.1, on the reverse strand, counting down.
TGCCCGACGACGAATCGTCGGAAGCCTCGACCGGGGCCTCGGGCGAATCCGCGGATGAATCGGACGATTCCCATTCCCAATAATTCCTCCCGCATTCGAACCCGCGCGCGCGGACCAGCAAAGAAAATGCCAGCAGATAAAACAATAACGCAGCCCGAGATAGTCATCTTCGACGTGGACGGCGTCCTAGTGGACGTCCGCGGATCGTTTCACACGACTGTGCTCGAGACGGTCCGCTTCTTCACCAAGAAACGCGTGACACGCGCGGAGCTGCATCGCTGGAAGAATAAGTCAGGCTTCAACGACGACTGGAAACTTTCGACGGTCTGGGTGCAATCGCTCGGGGGCAAGTTCGAATACGACGAAGTGAAGCGCAAATTCGTGGAGCTCTACTGGGGCAAAAACGGCAAGGGCAACGTCGCGCGCGAGAAGTGGCTGCTGCCGCGCACGAGCCTGAGGCGCCTAGCCAGCCGATCCGAGCTGGCGCTATTTACCGGGCGCGTTCGGGCGGAAGCCGATTACACGCTCGACCGCTGCCGAGTCCGCGAATTCTTCCGCCACATCGTTACCGTCGAGGATGTGCAGCGGCCGAAGCCGGACCCCGAGGGGCTGCTGAAGATCCTGAATGGCCGCGACCCGGCCAAAGCGCTCTACCTCGGCGATAATGTGGATGACGCGCTGGCTTCCCGAGCCGCGCAAATTCCGTTCCTTGGCATCCTGCCGAGAAATAGCGAGGCGCGCCGCGCCCGGAGTGCTTTGCTTACAAAGCACGGAGCCAGGGCGATTCTCGATGACGTGAAAGAACTCGAGGCCTGGCTGAGACGCTCTTGACCGCCCGCAGTGCCAGAACTTCCTTCCTAGCAATGGCATAGAACCAATAGGTAGTACCAGAAAGGACACCAGTACCATTGCCCGGTCAGGGCTCAAGCGTCAAGATTCATGGCACGGCGGGGTTAGGCCCGAAGAGCATGGCTGATAACACCAATACGCGGCAGACGGCGGCTCGCGCCTTTGTACGCAGCCTGAACATCTTGCTCAAATTCGCGCGGATGTATGACTTCGGTCATCCACGCACGGCCAAACAGTACGATACCGCTTGGAGCGAACTGCGCACCGCTCTTGGCACGGACGATGAAGCCGGCATGTTGCTGGCGGTGTCGGGCGACCAGCTTCTGCTGGACGGCACGCCACTCGAGTCGGCGCAGGCGGAGAAGAGCTTCGCGCGCATGCTCTCAGCTGCCGGCATCGCTAGCGTTCACTTCTCTCCCAAGTTGACGCACAACAGCCTGCAGAAATTCGTTCGAGCCTTTCCAACCGGTTCCAGTTCGAAGCCCGCGCAACTCGCGGAGCAGTTGAAGGAAGCCCTTCACGGCGACCCCCATATCCACGTGAACGAAGTGTGTTTCGTGCCCGCCGACTCGGCGGTGGCGAAGTCAACGATGGCAGCCCAGCTTGCTGCGCGAACGTTGGGGATGAATTCTGAGCAGACCGACCAGCTATTGAACGATCCCGAAAAACTTTTGCAACTGATCGTAGCCGCAGAAGGCACGAAAGGCGGAGGCGGCGGTCCCGGCCGAGGCGGTCCTGGAGGCGGCGGTTCCGGTGGCTCCGGTGGCGGAGGGTACGGCAGAACAGGCTACGGCGATGGAGGCTACGGCGGAGGCGTCCAAGGAAGCGGGGGCGGCACAGGATCGGGCGGCAGCTCAGGATCGGGAAACTACGCGGGCGGCGGTTCGTTTGCCGCCGGATCTGGCAGCGGGCCAACTGTTGAGGTCCCTGCGGGCGCGGTGTACGGATCGGGCGCGCCGGGCGGTGGCGGCGGAAATGGTTGGAACATCGTCGGCGGAACAAGCGGTGGCGGAACTCCTCTGGACCCGAATGCGGGAGGCTTCTGGCTAAAGGGCGATGCCCCTAGCTCGGGAGGGCCGGGCCCTTCGTTGAGCGGGCCCGCTTCCGGTGTCGGAACTGGCGCAGGCGGATCGGAAACCGGCGTTACGTCCGGCTGGAATATCGTCGGCGGAACAGGCGGGGGCGGCGGAACTCCCCTGGATCCCAACGCGGGAGGATTCTGGCTGAAGGGCGAGGCAGGTGGTTCCAGCGCGCCAGCTGCCTTGAGCGGACCCGCCGCTAGTGTTGGAGCGGGCACGGGCGGAACGGGATCCGGCTATGGTCCGGGACACGGACCAAGCGGCGGTGCTGGCAACGGCCCCGCCAATGGTGGAGGCTCGGGTGGAAGGCAACTGACCGCCCTCGGTCCCATCGCCGGTCCAGAAAGCCGATGGGCGAATGCTTCTTCGGGAATCCGCGCAACGCGTTCGGCGCGCGGCGGCACCGGTTCAATGGCGGTCGAAACCGGCCTGATGACGCTGCACGAAGACGAACTACAAGGCATTCTGCAAGTGCTGGCGCAGATCGCCCGGACGAACGACGCTTCGAAAGACAAACTCGACCCCGGATCGTTCCAGTCGCGGCTTTCGACTTTGCCGCGGCGCGCGCGATTTACGGTAAGCCAGGCGCTTTCGGCGCTGGCGGCGCAGGCGCCCTCGGAATCCTCGGACAAACCCACGCTGCTGAAACTTGCGGAACACATTGCGGTGCGGTTCGCGCTGGAGAGCTACGAGCGCGGCGACCTGAAAGTAAACGCCGTTCGCCAGATGCTTGACGAAATGAACGGCGAGCTCGACAGCCTGCGGAAAATTCTTGGCGTGTATGAAGAGAAAATGGAGCGCGCCGGAATTCACACGCAGTCGCACATGGAAGTGCTGGCACACGAATTCTGGTCTCAGGTGCCTGAAGAAAAGAAGAAGTCCGTACTGGAGGGGCCGGATGCCTGGTGCGTCCCAGCGATCCGCGTGCGCGAGCACGTGGACGGCCTGATCGCCCGGCAGGAGACCGAGGCTGCCGAGAAGATCTTGAAGAACTACGCGAACGGCATCAAAAACAAGAACGCGGAAGCGCGACGCCAAACGGCCATGGGACTTGTGGAACTGGCCGGTGTGTACGCCAAGTCGAGCGAGCAGCTTTTCGTGGATACGATTCGCGGAATCGGCTTGCAGTTGGCCGAGGAGAAGGATTCTCAGCTACAGAGTCTGATGGGTGCGGCGTTCGTTCGACTCTCGCAGGAAGCGACGAAGAGCCGCTCGTACGCCGCCGTGCAGCGTTCGGTCGAGTTGATTGACTATCTTGAATCGGAACGGCCGGGCAGCGGAAAGAGCTTGCGCCCGCGAATCGGAGTCGAAAACCGGCTGCCGGAGTTTATCGAGGAATCGCTGAGAAGCGGGAATGTGCCGTCAGGCTTGAAGGACCTGCTGCGGCGGATGCCGGAACCCGCGGCCGACCAAGTAGCGAAGCGTTTCAGTCGCGTGGCATTCCGCGAGGATTGCGAACTCCTGGTGTCGATGATGCAAGTGCTGGGACCTGAAGGGATCGAACACCTTCGCAAGCGGCTCCGCGAGGGCAGCCAGAGCACGGCCATCGACACAGTCGGGATCCTCGCGCGGATGGATCTCGAAACCGTCGAGAAGGTCCTGCCGGACCGCATGAGGGAATGGAAGCGCACGGCGCACGACCGCGTGGTGCGGCAGATTGCGTCGAGCGGATCACCCGAACGCGGCCGCCTGCTGCTCCAACTGTTTGACCTGATGGACTCGCTGATTCGCCCATTGGCGGTGGATGAGATCGGCATGAGCGGCGAAAAATCGGCCGACATGCGCCTGCTGCGCATCGCCGAAGGGGACTTACCAAAGGGTTCGACGGATTTCCTGCGGCTGAAGGCGATCGAAGCGCTGGGCCGGCTTCGCACGTCGGGCGCGGAATCGATTCTTCGCAAGGTGGCCGAGGCGCGGAAGGCATGGCGCTGGGCGAATCCTTCGGAGCTGCGAGTGGTCGCGGCGCAAGCGATGGAAAAGATCGACTCCGAATGGGCGCGCGATTTCATACCGCGAAGCGGGCTGAGCGTGGCGGATTTTTCGATTGAGTTGCTCGACAGCGATCCAAATTCGTCCGCAATCCGCCAGCGGCGGTATCCGCGGATGCGGCTCGAACATTCCATGAGCGCCACGACGACGAACCTGAAAGAGAATTGCCGTCTGGAGATACCGGAGATGGCGCTGGGCGGCGGCGTCGCGGTTTGCGAGCAGAGCTTGCACCCGGGCAGCGTGGTGGACATACGATTCAACTCCGGGCAGAAAGCGGTGAAAGCGCAGACGATCGTCCGCGACGCAAACACGCAGGCGCGGGCGTTCGAAGTGGTGGACATGGATCTCGAAGAGCGCGCCAAACTCCGCAAGCTGCTGGTGCAATTGGGGAGCGCCCAGAAATTGACCACGGCGGAAGAACGCAGCCGCCGCGGCACACGCACGATTCCCACGGGCGGCAAAGAAAATAGCTAGCCAGTTGACGAAGGCTCGCCGCACTCTTGATCCATCGGTGGTGCATTCACGTTTTGTGCCGGCCGATTTCGATCGTCTCCCCTTAATGAACCCAGCCGAACCGCCGCATATATCAGAATTGCGATGCTAAGCGCTGCGATGATCCAGAACTGTGAAGATTCGCGGCGAACGCCGAGCAGCGCGATTGCCGCCACAGTCGCAGTGATCGCATAAGACGCCAACGCAATCCGGCGCGGCGTCCAGCCTCGCGCGTACATTCGGTCATAGAGGTGGCGGCGATCGCCGTAGAAAGGCGAGGCGCGGCTTCGCAGCCGGCGAACGACGGCGAAAGCGGAGTCCAGCAACGGAAGGATGGCGGTCAACAGCGGAAAGAACAGGGCGGAAGGAGTTACTGGGTATGAGCGATAGAAATCGAGGCCCAGAAACGCAATGACGAAGCCGAGCGCGGTGCTACCCGAGTCACCCATAAAAATCTTTGCTGGCGGAAGATTGAAGATAACAAATCCAGTGCACGCGCCCGCCACGCTCCACGCTACGGCGAGCGCGAATGGATTTGCAGGAATGCCCGGCAGCGCGAGATAAGCGGCGGCAATGATTCCCACGACGCCGGCGGCGAGGCCGTCCATTCCGTCGAGAAGATTTATGGAATTGGTAATCGCGGCGACGAAAAAACACGTGGCCAAGAGGTCGAGCACGCCAACTCCAAGAATGGGAAGACGCCAGCCGTGTTGCCAGAGCAAGACGCCCGCTGCAAACTGCGCCGCGAGCCGGAGCACGGGCGAAACGCCTCGGAGATCATCGGCCAGACCCACCGCCCAGATTACGACAAGACCCACAAAAAAAGGCCAAACGGACAAAGCGCGGTGCGGGTCCGACCCACATGCGGCTTCGAAAATGGCGAGCACGATGGCTACGCCGCCCAGCCGCGGAATCGGCTGCGAGTGAATTTTCAGAGGGCCGGGAGCGTCAAACAGGCGCCAGCGGACGCACAGAGCTTTGACGATCGGCACGAGCAGGACCGTGGCGACGAACGCGATTACGCCTGCGATCATGGGAGCACCGCTCGAACCAGCCTTTTCATGTGGCGCATGCGCACGCGGCGGGCTTTGCGCGCCACGCCGCGAAGTCCTGCCTGGCGAAGAGCTGCGCGCACGTCGCGAAGATACAGGCGGATAATTCCTTGTGACACGTCGCTGTAGAAGAGGCGCGCTGAAGAACCATCTGCAATTTCGTTGGACAGACTGCGGAATCGCTCCAAAATCGCCTCGCTTGTCTGCGGGGCGGGGACCTGGCCAAAACCGGATTCGCCCAGCAGCACGGGGCGCAACTCCACGCGTGCAAGGTCGCTACGTGCGGTGAGACCGGCGACGACGATGAGTCCTTCGCGTTCGAGCGGGTTCTCGCAATAGCCAGATACGACGCTGCCGAGGCCGAAAAAACAGAACGACGCGGGGAGGTTCGTCGCCGCGGAAACACGGGCGCCGCTGATTCTATGAGAATGCGATGCAGCGACCACGCGGAAACCGCAATTTGCGATGGCGTCTATGCGATCGGCTTCGGCGGGGTCGGGGCGATTGGTGCGGAGGCAGCCGGCATGGACCAGAGCGAATGAGACGCGGGCGCCGCGAGAGTTGAGAATTTTGATGGCCTCGGTTGCGCGGGCGACCGTGGCGGGCTCGACGCCGGCGGATGTGCGGGTGGCAAGTTCGCGCGAGGCGATAGCAGCAGCCCAAAAACCCACGCGGATATCGCCGGGTCCATGCCATAGAAATACCTCGGGGACGTCGCAGAGGGTGCGGCCGGCACCGAGAGGAACGATACCGTGACGCGCGACCGCGGCGCGAGTCCGCTCGACCCCTGCAGCGCGAAAATCAAAAGTGTGATTGTTCGCGCATCCGACGAAGCTGCAACGGATGGCCTGCAGGTATTCGAGAGACGCGGATGGCGCGGAGACTGTCTGCCCGAGGCCAGCCGGCGGGCGCGCCGGGAGATTGTCGGCGTCGAGCGCACATTCGAGATTCAGGAATGATGTCGCGACGTCGTCGAAATATGGCGCGAGGCCGCGAGTTGCGGCGCGCCAGCCGCCAGGAGGAAGCGCAAGATTGCCGGCGGGCAGAAAATCGCCAGCGATGGCGATGCGTGCGGCGACGGGCTCGGCGTGGCGGATTCCCAAAGAATCATGCAGGCACCCGCGAGAAAACCCATCGGACGAGCCGCTTGCGCAGCGGATGGACCCACATCGGGATGAGGATCAACCCGCTCAACGCGGCGAGGGCGCCCGCCATCACGCGGAGCGAAAACGCGGAGCGAGCGGGCGTGGCGCAGAAGAACGGAAGAAATACCAGGACGCCGACGAAGCTCGTGAAAAGAACGCCGCCGCTTTCCTTCGGCAACAGCTGAGCAAACGGCACGCGATTTTCGAGGTGATATGCGACCAGCACGATGGCGTATCCCGACGCGAGCGAAAACGCCGCGGCTGCCACGACCGCGGGTCCCCCGAGCCGCCAGCCGGCGAGAAAACCCAGGCCCGCGTTGAGAATCGCGGTCGAGCTGCAACCGGCCGAAACCCAACGGAGCGCCCCCGTGCCGAGATCTTTGATAAATTGGGCGTGTCGACCCGCGTGGAGCTGGTTCTCTATTGTGTTCAGCAAAGACAAACCCGATCGTTGAACGCTCGATTAGACGCGCCGCCCGGGAAGAACGGATCCAACGGATCCTGAGGCCGGAGGGACGGTTCGGATTCAGCGCGCCGTCCTACAGAAGAAGACGACAATTCCTGCACGCATCTTGTGACTCGCGATGGATTCGACGCTTTCATATTTCTTCGCCAGTTTGCGAAAAGGGAACATCCGCAGAGAGTC
>JARLGK010000010.1 GCA_031296075.1 Candidatus Acidiferrales bacterium | reverse complement strand
GGATGCGGTTCGGCGTGGCAGGTGCTGGCCACCGGTGCGGGCGATTGGACCCAAAAGGACCAGATTCAGCTTTACGAGATCAGGGACCGCAAAGCGATCGCCATCGGCCAGGCGATGGAACTTCCGGGGCCGATACTGGCGCTGTGGCCCGTGGGTGACGGCAAATCAGTGCGCGTGATTTCGCGGAGTCTCGAGTCAGGATTGTATGAAGCTTCGATCGTGTCTATTTCTTGCGGTAATTAGCATCGCGTTGCTCGACGCGGGCCGCGTCGAGACGTCGCGGCGTCCGAGATATGGCGGAACTCTGCGCGTCGAAATCGGCGCGGTGCTTCATTCGCTCGACCCCGCTGGTGCGCCTGCGGATCCGGACGAGGCCGCCGCAAAGAACGAGATCGACTCGCTGCTCTACGATCAGCGGAATCCGAACGGAACGTTCGCGGGCGTGGCCGGCTCGGGCGCATTTCACATCGCGGAGTGGGAATCGGGGAAACACGTGACGCTCGCAGCCAACGAAAATATTCGCGGCGGCCGGCCGTTCGTGGACTCGATCGATATCCAGATGGGGCGTCCCGCAAAGGACCGTTTGCTGGACCTCGAAGGCGGCAAAGCGGACTTCGCGGAGATTCCGCCCGAAGAAGCGCGGCGCGCCGCCGAACGCGGTGTGCGCGTGAGCACGTCGCAACCGGAGGATCTCGTGGCGATTGTTTTCGCCGCGGGACACGCTATCGCGGAAGACGCACACGCCCGCGAAGCCCTTGCCCGCTCGATCGAGCGCGCCGCAATCGTCAATTTCATTTTGCAGAAAGAAGGCGAGCCGGCCGGTGGCTTGCTGCCGCAATGGTCGAACGGCACGGCGTTCCTGTTTTCGACAGCCGCGGATGCGGCCGGCGCGAAAGAGCTATGGTCGCAAATCGGCGGCTCGCCCAAGATTGTGTTGGGATATGATTCTGGCGATCTACTCGGGCAGACAATCGCGGAGCGTATCGCGGTGAACGCGCGGGACGCGGGAATCGGGCTAACGGCGGAAACAATCGCGAGCGCTGCGCCATCTCCCGCAAATGTTGACGCTCGGCTCGTGTACCTGCGAATGACGTCGTCGCACCCGCGCGACGCGCTCGCCGGTTTCCAGGCTGTGCTGGCTCCAATGGCGGGACTGGATCCGTCCCCGCTGCCTGCCGCGGCGGCGTCCGAGCAGATCTACGAACGGGAACGCGCAATCGTGAGCAGCTATCGCGTGGTGCCGCTCGTGTGGCTTCCGCGGTTGTACGGCCTGGGCCCGCGCGTGAGGGACTGGAAGGTGCCTGCGGCGGGTGAGGGCTGGCCATTTGCCGATGTTTGGTTGGAACAGGAATCACAGTGACTTTTCGCTCCAAGCTCTTTTGGGTTTTCACCATCGCGCTGCTGCTGTCGGTCGGCGTGATCGCCGCGGGCGTCACGATCGTGGCGCGGCAGGCGTTTGACGACCTGAATCGCCAGCACAGCGAAGCGCTGGTGGCGCAGTTCGAGGGCGAATTCCAGCGGCGCGGGCAAGACGTAGTTCAACGTGTACAGGGAATCGCCGACGCCGAAGGAACCGTACGCATGGCGATTGACCTGAGCCGGCCGAAGGCGGACGTTTCCGTCTATGTGAACGACGCGCGCGGCGTCTCGCAATCTCACCAACTCGACTTTCTTGATTTCGTCGCCACGGACGGCGCGATTATTTCCTCTAACGAGTGGCCCGCGCGCTTCGGTTACAAAATGGACTGGCTGACGCAGCCGCAGGATTGGTCCTCTCTGGGCTCGTTCCTGATGAAGGTGGACACGCAGGACGGCCCCGCTCTGGGATTGATGGCGGTTTCAACGGTTCGCGTGGGTGACCGGGACCTGTTCATCGTGGGCGGCCAGCGGCTCGGGAAGGACTTTTTGAATTCGCTCGTCCTTCCGGATGGGATGCGCGCGCTCCTGTACCTGGACCTCGATCCGGACTTTCAGCCCACGAATTTGGTGGACTCTTCGGGTCCCGTGGTTGATAGCGAACGCCTGGCTTCATTCATCGCGCGGGAACGACAAGATCCCCGGAAGCAAGCGTTCGAGATTTCCTGGACGCCCGATCCTTTGAGCTCGGAAGCATTTCACGCGCTGCCGCTGCAAGGCCGGCGGAAAGAACTGCTCGGCGTGCTGCTCATCGGGAGTTCGCAGCAGGAGGTGGTGAAGCTCGAACATCGCATTCGCGACCTCGCGCTCGGGGTTGTGGCCATGGGCTTGTTCTTTGGACTTCTGCTGAGCTGGTGGGGAGCGGCGCGCGTGACGCGGCCGGTGCGCAAATTGGCAGAAGGGGCGCGCGAAGTGTCGGAAGGGAATTGGGGCGCGCGCGTGGACGTTCACGGGCGCCACGAAATTGGCCAGCTCGCGACCGCGTTCAATCGCATGACCACGCAGTTAACCCAGCAGCGCGAGCAATTGGTGCAGGCCGAGCGCGTGGCCGCTTGGCGCGAGCTGGCGCGGCGCCTGGCGCACGAATTGAAGAATCCCTTGTTTCCGCTGCAAACCACGGTCGAGAATTTGCAGCGCGCCCGGGAGCAAAGCCCCGAGCAGTTCGACGAGGTTTTCAGGGAGTCCACCGGGATACTGCTCTCGGAAATCGAGAATCTGAAAAAAATCGTCGGACGGTTCAGCGATTTCGCGAAGATGCCGCAGCCGGAGCTGGGGCCTGTCGATGTCAACAATGTGGTGCGCGGGATCGTGAAGCTATTCGAGGCGCAATTCGGCGCCGTGGGACGTCCTCCGATTACGCCCGAACTTCATTTGGAAGAAAACCTGCCCGTGATTCAGGCCGACGCAACGCTGCTGCACCGCGCGATTGAAAACCTGGTGCTCAACGCCATGGACGCGATGCCTGCGGGCGGAGTGCTGATGTTGCGCACGACGCACCAGGATGGTGACGTGGAACTCGAGATCTCGGACACCGGCAGTGGATTGACGCCGGAGGAGTGCGAGCGGCTTTTCACGCCGTACTACACCACGAAGCAGCACGGCACCGGGCTGGGCCTTGCGATCGTGCAGTCGGTCGTAAGCGACCACGGTGGACGCATATCGGTTGAAAGCGAAACCGGCGTTGGCACGTCGTTCCACATCCGTCTCCCGGCCAGGCCGCCGCTGCGGCCCGCCCCTGCACATACGCCGGACGCGACTTCACCGGTCGCAACTACGCCGACCGCGTCCGAGAATCCCGAAGCGACCGCGGGTGAGGGAGCGTAGACGCGCGTGCCGCCGAAAGCCCACATCCTTATCATCGACGACGATGCGAACACGCTTGCGTCGCTCGCTCGCGCATTTCGCCTAGCGGGACACGAAGCGACGGTCTGCGACAATGCCGCGCGCGCCCTGGAGCTGGCGAAGGGCGAGCGCTACGATTTGATCCTTTCCGACGTGGTGATGCCCGGGCGCGACGGCATCGCGCTGCTCGAAGACCTGAAGAATATCGGCGTAATCTCGCCGGCGGTGATGATGTCCGGGCAGGCCACCATCGAAATGGCCGTGCGCGCGACGCGGCTGGGCGCCGTTGATTTTCTTGAGAAGCCGATTTCGACGGAAAAGCTTTTGCTCACGGTCGAGAACGCGGTCCGCCTTGCGCGCTTGGAGCAGGAAAACCGCGATCTGAAGAGCCGGCTCGGGCGGCACCAGATCGTGTGGGCGAGCGCGGCGATGCGCGAGGTGATGGCCCAGGTCGAGCAGGTGGCCGCGAGCGAAACGCGCGTTTGCATTCGCGGCGAAACAGGGACGGGCAAGGAGTTGATCGCCCGTACGCTGCACGAAAAAAGTCCGCGCCATGGCGCGCCGTTTATTTCGCTGAACTGCGCCGCGATTCCGGCCGAGCTGATGGAATCGGAGCTGTTCGGCCACGAGAAAGGCTCGTTTACCGGAGCCGCCGCGCGACACATCGGAAAATTCGAGCAGGCGCATCGCGGGACACTTTTTCTCGACGAAATCGGCGACATGCCGATGGCGATGCAGGCGAAACTGCTGCGCGTGCTCGAAGAGGGAGAAATCGAGCGCGTCGGAGGCGGCGGCCCGTTCGCGGTGGACGTGCGCGTCGTTGTCGCCACGCATCGCAATCTCGAGGAGCAGGTGCGGCAGGGATCGTTTCGCGAGGACCTTTACCACCGCGTGTTCGTGTTTCCGATCGTGCTGCCGCCGCTGCGCGAGCGCCGCGAGGATATTCGCGTGCTGGCCGAGCATTTTTCCAAGCAGTTGGCGGAGCAGAATCACTGGAAGCCGAAGAGCTTTTCGCCCGACGCGCTCGCGGCGCTGGAGGCCTACGCGTGGCCGGGCAACGTGCGCGAGCTGCGCAACGTAATCGAGCGCGTGCTGCTGTATGCCGCTGGCGACGTGGTGGAAGCCGCGACGATCGCGCGCGCGCTGCCTCAAGGAGCGGCGCTTGGCGCGGGAGCCGCATCAGGCGATATCTTGAAGGGAACGCTCGCGGAGCGCGTGGAATCCTTCGAGCGCGAAACGCTGCTCGCCGAACTGAAGCGCCATCGCCATCACATGACCAACACCGCGAAGGCGCTGGGCCTTGAACGCAGTCATCTCTACAAGAAATGCCAGAAACTCGGCATCGACCTCCGCGCGATCCGCCAGACGGATTAAAGCTTCACGATGCTCGCGCGTGCGGCGGTGCGAAAAGCCGCCTAAGCAAGAGATGCGTCGGCAGATAGACGACGCACACCATGAAAAGCCAGCTGATCAGCACGTGGATCGGCGCAGGTCCCCACGCGCGATGAAAGAATGGATCGGCGAACGCGTAATTAATGTTTGCCGCCGGCGCCGCGAAGCGCGCGGCAACGAACGCGGGGAGAGCGATGGAGCATTGCAGCGCCCAGCCGCGGCGGTCGTAGCCGGTACGATGCAGCGCCCAAAGAAGCAGTGCCGGCATCGCGATGTGGAAAAGCGAAAGCAGCCGAACCCAGAGAGGGTAGTGCGCGTCGAAAAGATATTCCGCGCCGCCGAACAGGCCGCGCCTGCGAACGAGTCTCGATCCCGCATCGAGAATCCATGCGGCATCGACGAGCAGCGATGAAACCGCCTGGCTTGAAATCAGCAGCGCGCTGTTGGTCCACACGCTGACGCACGCGAGGATCACGGCGACGTCGCAAAGGTGCAGGAAATTCGCCGCGCCCCATGTGTGCCAGTACGCCGGAATCCAGATCGCGAGCCAGAGCAGAGCGGCCCATCGAAGCCATGTGGGGAGTCTTGGTGGCGCTGGTGAAGGCGTGGCCATTTTTCAGGAGGTATCGGCGGCCATCGTATCAAACGAAACTACCGAATCCCAATGCGTAGCATTTTGCGGGCGGCAATGCGAAAATTCTCAGAGTGATTCAGGTAATCCCAACAGTCTGCGCCGCTGGCGGAGCGATCGGCGCAAGCGGAGCGTTCGCGTGGGGCGCCGTCGCACCGTCATCGCATCTTTTCGGTCCCACGATCCGCCGCACGGGCGACGCATCGACGATCGCACTCACGTTTGACGACGGCCCGAATCCCGCGATCACTCCGTCGTTGCTCGATCTGCTCGACCGCCATCGCGTCAAAGCGACATTTTTTCTCATCGGCGCATGGGTTCGCGAAGCCCCGGAGTTGGCAAAGGCTATCGCCGCTCGCGGCCACGCAGTGGGCAACCACACGTACACTCACCCGGCGCTGACTTTTCGCTCCGCGTCGCGTATTTCAACCGAGCTCGACCGCTGCGACAACGCAATCGAATCGGCCGCGGGCCTGAGACCTCGTTGGATGCGCCCTCCATTTGGTTTCCGCGCTCCGATGCTCGACAAGATTGTCCGAAAGCGAGGCGGCGCGGGCGTCGTAATGTGGTCTGCGTGGGCGCGCGATTGGAAGCCGCAGCCGGCCGAGCCCGTGATTGAGCGCTTGCGCCGCGCGCGGGGAGGCGATATTGTCCTGCTGCATGACGGCGGCCACCGTGTGATTAATGCCGACCGCCGCCACACCGTCGCAGCGCTGGAATACTGGCTGCCGCGGTGGAACGATTCGGGAATTCGCTTCGTGACGCTGGACGAGATGCAACCACGCGGTTGAACGGGCGAATTTAGCCGGATGGAGACAAATGGACGAGCGGCGATTTTACGATGAGAAGGAAGAGACCAAGCAACAGGAGTTCGTTTGCCCGCACTGCCGCCAGGAAACCACGTTCCCTGTGCGCTGGGTGGTGCGAACTAAAAAGGCCCAGGTCCCGGCCGGCGCGAATGAAGACGACAAGAAGCAGTTTGCGAAGGCGAGTTCTTATATGGTTCGTGTGGATAATCTCGCCGCGTGCCGGAAGTGCCGCAAGCGTTTCGATTTGACCGGCCAGAGTGTTTTCTTGATTTAGCGCTGTCCGATTCGCGGCCGCAACGATTTCTGCGGCTCCTGCCTGAATATCCAAGCCTAATTGTTTACCATGTCCGTGCGCGGAGTTGCGGCGGGCTGTCCACTCAATACTTCGCGAATCTTCTGTGCGAGCGCTTTTAGGTTGAAGGGCTTCTGCAGAAAAGCGACCCCTCCCTCGAGCACGCCGTGGCGAAACACCGTGTCGTCCGTATAGCCCGAGATAAACAGAACCTTGATATCCGGCCGTTCGGAGGACAGTTTCGTCGCGAGTTCCGGCCCGCTCAGATGCGGCATGACCACGTCCGTGATCAGCATGTGGATCGGACCCGGATGCGCCGCGGCGACCTTCAGCGCATGTACGCCGTCGGAGGCTTCGAGCATGCAGTACCCGGCGCCAACGAGGTAGTCGCGCACGAGTTCGCGGACGCTCTGCTCGTCTTCCACAAAAAGAATCGTTTCGGTCCCGCGGGCGCTGCGCTTTTTCTCCGTTTCAGGCGAGAGCTTGTCGAGTTCGGCGGTGACCTGCGGCAGGTAGATCTTAAACGTTGTTCCGTGGCCGATTTCGCTGTAAACGTAAATATATCCGCCGCTCTGTTTGACCACGCCGTAGACGGTCGCCAGACCCAATCCGGTGCCCTTGCCCGGGCCCTTGGTCGTAAAGAAAGGCTCGAAGATGCGTGCCTGCGTCTCGGTATCCATGCCGCAGCCCGTGTCGGTGACGGTGAGCATCACGTAGAGCCCGGGTTCGACGCTCGTGTGCGTCGCGGCATAGCCACGGTCGAGTTCCACGTTCGACGTCTCGATCGTCAAGCGTCCGCCGTCAGGCATGGCGTCTCGCGCGTTGACCACGAGATTCAGAAGCACCTGCTCGATCTGCCCCGGGTCCGCCTTCACGCGGGCAAGCTTGCCTCCCGGCAGAAACGCCATGTCGATGTTTTCGCCGATCACGCGGGAGAACATCCGGATCATTCCCCCGACCGTTTCGTTCAGGTCCAGCACGCGCGGTTGCAGAACCTGTTTCCGGCTGAAGGCCAGCAATTGCCGGGTGAGCGAAGCGGCGCGGTCGGCTGCCTTCTCCACCTGCTCGACGCTGAGCCGCAGCGGCGAAGAATCAGGCATGCGGTCGAGTAGGAGTTGCGCGTGGCCTTTCACAACCATCAGTAAATTGTTGAAGTCGTGCGCCACGCCTCCGGCGAGCTCGCCGACGGCTTGCATCTTCTGCGATTGGCGCAATTGATCGGTGAGGCGCTCGCGTTCGGTAATGTCCAGTGCAACTCCGATCACGCCTTGAATCGCGCCCTCGCTGTCGCGGAGCGGCTGCACGTGCGATTCGAATCGGCGGTCTTTCCAGTTCACCTCGTAGGCGACGGCGTGGCCCTCCAGCGCCCTCCGGTGGGCTGCAATTGGGGGGGCGTTGGCATCCCTGGTGAAAAAGAAATCGAGCAATGGCAGGCCGAGGGGCTCGCGGGCGCGCAGCCCCAGGGCGTCCAACCCTGCGCCCATGGCGGAGGTAATCTGCAATTGTTCGTCCGTGGTCCAGAGGATGGCCGGCATTTTTTCGACCATCACGGTGAGCCGTGTCCGCTCCGCGTGCCGCTCGACTTGGCCGATTTCGAGATCTTCGAGCATGCTATTGATGGTCGCTCCCAGGTTGGCGAGTTCATCGTGGCCGGAAATCTGCAGCCGCGCGCCCAGGTCGCCGCTCGCGCCGATCTGGGTGATGTCGTCGCTGAGGTGGCCCACCCGCGAAATCACGAATCGTTCGAGCAGGTACATCGTGACCGCGCCGAACACTAGGCCGGCGGCGATCAATAGCAGCAGAAACTGCAGCAGGCTGTTCTGTCCCTGTTGGTAGATCTTTCGCGGCAGAAGGACTCGGAGGATTGCGACGGGCTTCCCATAGATGTCGTGCAATTCCTGGTACGCCGCGAGCGAATCTTGGGCATCGGGACGAATCATGTCGGGATTCTTGTCGGTGATCCTGTCAGCGGCGGCCCGAAAGTCGGACGGCATGTTGCCAGAATCCATGCGTTCGATCTCGACCGGCATGTGCGTCATTCCGCCAAGGCGTACCGTCTCGTCGGCGTCAAGAGACCGCCCCATGATCAACCTTCCGGCGGATGGACCGTCCGAGTTGCTGGTCAAGATCGCGCTGGAGTCAAGCAGCACCGGCCCGGACGCGAGCATCACGATGCCCGTAACGTCGCTGGTGTCCCCGGCGCCACCCAGAAGGAGAGAGCCCGGCTGCACGAGGCGATCGAGATCCGCCGGAACCGGAGCCGCTTCCATGGCGGCCACGTTAAAACCTTTGGAAAAGACTTTGCGCCCCGATCGATCCAGGACGACGATGAAATTCACTCGTAGCTGCTCGAAGATACGCGAGGGGAATTCGGCCCGGACGCCCTCCGGATTCGGCCCTCGAAGGTAGGCGTACGTGTGATCTTGGTCCGCAAACTGGTCGGTCGTATGTTGAAGCGTGTCGATCTCGTTGGAGAGCGCGCTCGATGCCCGTCCGAGATTTTCCTTGGCGAAATCCGCTTCCAGGCGGGAGAATCCGCTCAGAAGCACGGCCCGCGAGAGCACATAAAGGCCCCCCACCAGTCCGACCAGCGCGGCCAGGACGATGAAGAGAGTCTTGTTGCGCAGGGATGTCCGCAAACGAAATCGCATAGTGTAAGTCGGCCAAAGCCTCGCCTCCTAAGTATATGAGGCGTCGCAATCGAGCGCGCTGTCGAGCCGCCGTACGTGCCCTAGTCGTACACTCCGCGACTTTTGCGCCAATCCGGAGCGCGGGCTCAAGCCGCTGGCAGCGGATTCCGCCCGAGACCGGAGGATGCCACCACGCTGGCAAAACGAAGTGGCCAAGCGGAGGGCTGCGGGATTACCCTCCAAGCATCTCGGCTTGCAGGGAACGCATCTCTTGATCAGAGATGTTTCGGGGGAACTTTATGAATGGCCGTGCCTGTTTGATTTTCCGCGCGACGCTTTCGCTTCTCGTTTTGGGATTGGCGGCCCCCGTTTGGTCGCAGGATGCCGGCCCGATGCCCCCTGCGCAGAATTCGTCCGCGCAGGCTGCCTCAGCCGTTCCGGCGCCCGCCCCGGCTCCCGCGAGCGCACCTGTGCCGGCTTCGCCCGCAAGCGCCCCATCGAAACCAGTGATGATTGAAGTCCCCGGTGGCACGCACATCCCGCTAGTGCTGCACAACGCGATTTCCACGCGTAGCGCGCGACCCGGCGACCCGATTTATTTCGAGACGCTTTTTCCGGTGATGATCGACGGGCACGTTGTAATTCCCGCGGGTTCCTACATTAGCGGCGAGGTCACCGATGCGAAGCGGGCGGGGCGCGTGAAGGGACGCGCGGAGTTGGGAATCAAGCTGACCACCATGATTCTCCCGAACTCCTACATGGTAAACCTCAACGCGACTCCGAGCGGCGCCGGCTCCGGCGGTGGCGAGACGGTGAATAACGAAGGAAAGATAGTGGGCGACACCGACAAGGCTTCCGACGCGGGCACGGTAATCAAATCAACCGGCGCAGGCGCGGGCATCGGAGGAATCGCGGGCGGCGCTCGGGGCGCCGGAATTGGAGCGGGGATAGGAGCCGCAGCGGGACTTGGTGCGGTTCTGCTCTCCCGCGGTCCTGACGCCGAGTTGCCGCGCGGCTCGACCATCGAGGCCGTGATTGACCGTTCGATCCTTCTGGAAGCGGATAAGGTGCAGTTCACATCCCCCGGGCAGGCCTCCACGCTGGCGGGACCTTCGAACCGCGAGCCCGCGCGGAACAAGATTCCATTCTAGCTTCCGGACGTATTCGTTGGTCTGGGGTGCAGCTTGGAGTTAACCGGCCGTTCGAGCTTGCGGCTTCTGAGTCGTGAACCGCAGCGGAGAGTATGCTGCCGCGTCAAAAGTAGCTGGCCCCTCGGTAATCCATTCGCGCACGAGCTTGGCCGTGATTGGCGCGAGCAAAATTCCGTTCCGGTAATGGCCGGTGGCGATCATCAAGCCCTCAATGTCGGTCGGTCCGAGGATGGGAAGATCGTCCGGCGTGCCTGGTCGCAGCCCAGCCCAGGTTTCGAGAATTTCCGCGCCAGCAAGTCCCGGAAAAAGCTCCAGTGCGGCGTCGAATATCTTTCGCAGTCCATCGGGCGTCACGCGCTTCGTGAATCCGGCCTCTTCCGACGTGCTGCCTGCTACGATCCGGCCGTCCCGCCGCGGCACCAGATAACCCCTCTCCGAGCGTAGGACCCGCCGCAGTCCGGCGCCATCCGGCTTCAGCGCCATCATCTGCCCGCGGACCGGCCGCGTGGGCGCGTACCGCGCGAACAACTCGGTGTCCGGCGCGATTTCGCTCGAAAAACATCCCGCCGCGACGACGACGTGCCGCGCTGAAATTTCCTCGCCGCCCGCAATTACGCCCGTGCACCGACCGCGCTCGCGTACCAGACCGGTTACCCCGCAATCGGACCGAATCTCGACATGCCGGTGCTGCGCGGCCACCATCACCGCGCTCGTCAACGACCGCGGCTCGACCGTGCCCTCTTCGGGAAGCCACGCAACCGCGCGCGCGGCAGGTCCGATCCCTTTCTCCCATTGCTGCGCCGTATCGAGCGCGACCGCTTCCGCCGCGAGCCCCAGCTGGCGGCATTCCGCCACCCGGTAGTCGCGATCGGTCTCGCCGCGCATCCCCGAAAATATTTCCAGCGTCCCTTCACGCGCATAAACGGTCGATTGCCCGGAGGCCTCCTCGATCGATGCCACAAAGTCCGGATAGAGTTTGAGACTTTCTCGCCCGAGGGGTACCAGCGGCAGATCGCGCGATGAATCGGGCGCGGGCGATAGCATTCCCGCCGCCGCCCAGGAAGCTTCCCGGCCGGGTCGCTGGCGATCGAACACAGCTACGCGAAGTTTTTCACCGGCCAGCTCGAACGCGATCGCAGCGCCGATCAGACCGCCGCCGATGATGGCAACGTCGAACGTTTTCACGCGGTTATTTTAGCAGCAAAGGGCGGGGCGCGACGCGGCATGCAGGCTCGGCGCTATCGGAGCGGGGCCGTCAACACGAGTGCGTCTTCAATGGGAGCCGTGTAGTAGCGCGGCCTGCGCCCGGTAACTTCGAAACGATTGTGCTCGTAGAAAGGCAGCGCGGCGAGATTGGAAGCGCGGACTTCGAGGAAAGCCTTCTCGGCCTGGAATGTCTCGCCCCATTCCAGCGTCTTAGCGAGAAGCGACGCGCCGATCCCTCGCTTCCGTCCGTCCGGCCGCACGGCGAAATTAAGTATTTCCAAGTCGCTTGCGACGCGGCGCGCAACAATGAATCCAGTCACTTCGTCTTTCTCTTCCGCCACCCATCCGGCCATGTCACCCTGCACGACATGCGCGTAGTCCCGCGTGGTCCATTGCGCGATTTCGGGACACGCGGACTGTATCGCCATGATG
>JARLGK010000001.1 GCA_031296075.1 Candidatus Acidiferrales bacterium | reverse complement strand
GATGATGCCGCGTCCGGCAAACAATCGGGTCATCAGCTTTCCGAACGCCGAGCTGTAGGTTTCGCCTCGCGTATAGGATTCGTGGAGCGCGCGGGCGAGGACTTCGGCGAAAGGGCCTTCGAGCGTCTGCGCCGCGGTGGATACGAGCGACTCGATCGCATCGCCGAAGACGACTTCTCCGACGTGGCGGCCGGCGTCCCTCTCATTTGCGGGCAATTCGTAGCGGGCGACGCCGTTGCGCGTGTTCCAGAAAGAATGATTGACCTCAGCGAGGTCGTGATCCTCGGTCGCGAGCCAGAAAATCGGAACAGCGTCGGTGCCGCGGCGGGTGGTTTCCTCCGCGCAGCGGACGGTCGAGAGAGCCTTGTAAAAGGTGTACGCGGGACCGGAAAAGAGACCAACCTGCTGGCCGGTCACAATCGCGACGGCGCTGGCGGCGAGACGGTCGAGATTGTGCGCGGTCGCGGAATCGAGCTTGCTTCCCGCAGCAAATCGCTGGTTTTGCTCGCGCAGAATTTCCACGACGCTTCGGCGCGTGGCGGAATCGAGGCGTACTTCATGTGCGGCGGCATCAATACCGGCAGCGGTGGGCGGATGCGCATAATACGACGAAACACGGGAAAAGTCTTCCAGGAAGGAAGAGAAGAGCTTCGCGGTGTGAGGGATTTCGCGAAACGGAATACAGTGGGACTCCATCGAGGCAGTCATGATACACGCGCCCCACAGCAGCAGCAACTCAGAGGCAACGTCGGCGTCATACCTGTTTGAGTCCAATAACGATTCATTCGTCCGCGGGCACCAGGGTTAAAGCCCATTCAATTCTGCTGCGATTTCGTGGGGCAAAAGCCCCACGCTTCCACCGTTGAGCTTCACCACAGCTGCCATTGGATGATTGGGGGGTCGCCAAGGATTCGAGGAGCAAACGAAAGTAAAGACAAGTGCTTCACCCCACCCTTCGTGAAGGCACTCAGGGCGGGGAGAACGCAAAGACGGCGGAAAAAGATTTACCACAGAGCGCGCGGAGAAAGTCGACGAGGACACTGAGAACAATCCACACGGTGCGCAAAACTCGGGGTTTACAGGGCACCGCTACGAGTGATCGGCCGTGGCCGCAGTTTTGCGGCGATGCAGGTCCTGGAGGGCGGCGACGTCGGGGGCGTGGCCGGCCATGGCGCGAATGCCGCGAGCGGCGGCGCTGGCGGCCGATAGGGTGGTGATGCAGGGAACGTTGTAACGCACGGCGGCGCGGCGGATGGATTTTTCGTCGTAGAAGGATTCGCGGCCGAGCGGCGTGTTGATGACCAGATTCACTTTGCCGGTTTTGATCAGGTCCACGATATTCGGCCGGCCTTCGTTAACTTTGTACACCGCTTCGATTTCAATTCCCGCGCGGATAAGAGCCGAAGCCGTGCCGCGCGTGGCGATGATTTTCAGCCCCGCGGCAGCCAATTCCTTGGCGACGGCGGCGACGTTGCGTTTGTCGTGATCGTTCACGCTAATGAAGACAACTCCGGAAAGCGGCAGGCGCTGGCCGGCGGCGAGCTGCGCTTTGGCAAAAGCGAGGCCAAAGGTCGAGGAGATGCCCATCACTTCACCGGTCGAACGCATCTCCGGACCGAGGATCGTATCCACGCCGCGGAATTTGTTGAACGGAAAAACGGGCGACTTTACGGCGTAGAAATCGCGTACGGCGAGTTCCTTCACGCCGTTCATATCCACAATTGGGAGATGCAGGTCCTTGAGCTTGCGGCCCGTCATCAAGCGCGCGGCAACTTTTGCGAGCGGAACGCCGGTAGCCTTGCTGACGTATGGAATCGTGCGCGAGGCCCGCGGATTCACTTCGAGAACGTACACCGTGTCGTGCTGGATGGCGTACTGCACATTCATTAGGCCCACGACATGCAGAGCGCGGGCCAGGCGCACGGTGTAATCGCGGATGTGCGCGAGGACTTCAGGTTTGAGCGTGACCGACGGAAGGACGCACGAAGAGTCGCCGGAGTGGATGCCGGCTTCCTCGATGTGCTCCATGATGCCGCCGATGACGACGTCTTCGCCGTCGGCGAGCGCGTCCACATCCACTTCGGTTGCGTCCTCGAGGAACTGGTCGATCAAGATTGGGCGCTTGGGGTCGGAAACCGTGCCGATCTGCACCGCCTGCGTCACATATTCTTCGACGGTCTTCAAATCGTAGGCGATCACCATAGCGCGTCCGCCAAGAACGTAGCTCGGCCGGACGAGAACCGGGAGGCCGATCTCGGATGCGGTGGCGACGGCTTCCTCGGGCGCGAGCGCCGTGCCGCCGCGCGGCTGGGGAATATTCAATTCAGCCAGCAGCGCGCCGAAGCGGCGACGATCTTCCGCGAGATCAATTGACTCGGGATCGGTGCCGATGATCTTCGCGCGGTTGCGCTTCAACTCAAGCGCGAGATTCAGAGGAGTTTGCCCGCCGAATTGCACGATCACTCCCTGCGGATTTTCGCGCTCGAGCACGGCGAGCACGTCTTCGAGGGTGAGCGGCTCGAAGTAGAGGCGATCGGAGGTGTCGTAATCGGTCGAGACCGTTTCCGGGTTGCAATTGATCATGACGGTCTCGTAACCGTCTTCCTTGAGCGCAAGGGCGGCGTGGCAGCAGCAATAATCGAATTCGATTCCCTGCCCGATGCGGCTAGGGCCGCTGCCGAGGATGACGACCTTGGGGCGGTCCACCGCGGCGGATTCGTCTTCTTCCTCGTACGTCGAGTAGAGGTACGGCGTGAAGGATTCGAATTCCGCCGCGCACGTGTCCACGCGCTTGAAGACCGGGATGACGCCGAGTTCGTGGCGGCGGGCGCGCACGGAGGCCGATTTCACATTCCACAATTTGGCCAGCTCTTCGTCGCTGGCGCCGGAGCGCTTGGATTCCAGGAGCAGCTCGCGCGAAATGCCGCGCAACGAACTCGCGGCGACGCGGCGGTCGAGCGCGACCATGTCTTCCATCTGGCGGATGAACCAGGGGTCAATCTTCGTAAGCGAGCAGACTTCGTCGCGTGACATGCCGCGCTCGAGGGCCTCGAAGAGCCAGTGAATGCGGTCGGGACCGGGGACGTGGAGCTTTTCGCGCAGGAGCGCGGTGGTGACTTCGGCCGGAGCGCGCCATGCGGTACTCGGTTCGAGCGAGCGGATCGCCTTGCACAGCGATTCCTGAAACGTGCGGCCGATGGCCATTACTTCGCCGACGGACTTCATCTGCGTGGTGAGAGTGGTTTCGCTGCCCGGAAACTTCTCGAACTGAAACTTCGGGATTTTGGAGACGACGTAGTCGATGCTCGGCTCGAAGCACGAGGGAGTCTTGCGCGTGATGTCGTTGGGAATTTCATCGAGCGTCATGCCGACGGCGAGCTTGGCGGCGATTTTGGCGATGGGAAAGCCGGTGGCTTTGCTCGCGAGCGCGGAGCTTCGCGAGACGCGCGGGTTCATTTCGATTACGACCATGCGGCCGGTTTCCGGGTCGATGCCAAACTGGATGTTCGATCCGCCGGTTTCGACGCCGACTTCGCGGATAATTGCGGCAGCTGCGTCGCGCATGCGCTGATATTCCTTGTCGGTAAGCGTTTGCGCGGGAGCGACGGTGATGGAATCGCCGGTGTGGATGCCCATGGGGTCCACATTCTCGATCGAGCAGATGACGACGAAGTTGTCGCGATGGTCGCGCATCACTTCGAGCTCGAATTCCTTCCAACCGATCACGGATTCCTCGATCAGCGCCTGATGGACCGGGCTGGCGTCGAGTGCGCGGGCGATGGCGTCCGCGAATTCCTCGCGGTTGTAGGCGATCGAGCCGCCGGTGCCGCCGAGCGTGAAGGACGGGCGGATGACCACGGGGTAGCCCAGCTTGTCCGCAAGCTTGATCGCTTCGGGAATCTCATTGACAACGAAGGACGCGGGAACTTCGAGACCGATGCGGCGGCAGGCGTCCTTGAAGAGCAGGCGGTCTTCGGCGATCTTGATCGCGCGCAGCGAAGCGCCGATAAGTTTGACGCCATATTTTTCGAGGATGCCGGCTTCGGCGAGCTCGACGGCGAGATTGAGGCCGGTCTGGCCGCCGACGGTCGGAAGCAGGGCGTCGGGCCTCTCCGCGGCGATGATGGCTTCGAGATATTCCTTGGCGAGAGGCTCGATGTAGGTGCGGTCCGCGATTTCGGGGTCGGTCATGATCGTCGCGGGATTGGAATTGACGAGGACGACTTCGTAACCCTCCGAGCGCAGAGCCTTGCAGGCTTGCGTGCCGGAGTAGTCAAATTCGCACGCCTGGCCGATGACAATCGGGCCGGAGCCGATGATCAGGATTTTCTTGATGTGAGTACGTTTGGGCATCTAGCTCACGTCGTTCAACAGTCGATCAGCTTCAGACGATGCTCCTGCCACAGATTTACGGCGGCTCACCAGCCTGGCTCGTGGAAATGGCGCAGCCTATCATTGCCAATTCCGCCCTCACAAGACTGAATACCCAAAACCACCGTAGTGGGTCTTCGGCAGCTTGACTGGTTGACACCCTCGATTTCGATTTGACCAACGATATTCTTCCATCCTGGCGTGGTCGTTGTCAGACGGTACAAACCTTGGGGCAAAGGCGCAAACTTGAAATCGCCTTTTGAATTCGAATGAGCCTGACCGATGATCGACCCGTTATCATCGACGACTTGAAGATCAACATTCGGTTCGACCTCGGCCGCGATATCCAGAGTCCTGCCACAAAGAGCACCGGAAATCTTTACCGGTGGCCCGCCAACGCACGTGTTGGCCTGAACGCTACCCGACCATTGCACGGCGCAGACAACCAAAAGAAGTAGACCAGCCAGCAACAACGACGTTGTTACGGCGACGCGGCCCTCTGAACCCTCGATGTTGGTGCGCTTGGGCATCGGCTAGGTGAGCACGCTCATCGAGCGGCGTCCTTCATCATGGCGATGAAATCGTCGAAGAGGTAGCGGGCGTCGTGCGGGCCGGGCGAGGCCTCCGGATGATACTGGACGCTGAAGAGCGGCAGCGAGCGGTGACGCATGCCTTCGTTCGTGTGATCGTTCAGGTTGACGTGCGTGATCTCGACGTCGCTCGAAGGGAGCGAATTCGGGTCCACGCAGAAGCCGTGGTTCTGCGCGGTGATTTCGACTTTCTGCGTGCGCAGATTTTTCACCGGATGATTCGAGCCGTGATGGCCGAATTTCAATTTGAACGTCTTGCCGCCGAGGGCAAGGCCGCAGAGCTGATGGCCGAGGCAGATGCCGAAGATCGGGACGCGACCGAGGAGCTTCTTGATGTTTGCGACGGCGTAGGTGATCGGTTCTGGATCGCCGGGACCATTCGAGAGGAAGACGCCGTTGGGCTTGAGTGCGAGAACGTCGTCAGCGGAAGTTTTCGCCGGGACGACTGTGACGTCGCAGCCATGATCCACGAGCAGGCGAAGGATGTTTTGCTTGATGCCGTAGTCGTAGGCGACGACGCGGTATCGATCCGCGCCGTTCTTGCCGTTGGTCTTCGGTCCATTCTTCACCGGCGCCGCGAGGCCGATTGAACCCTGCGACCAATCGTATTTTTTCGCGGTGGTGACGCGGCCGGCGAGCTCCTGGCCTGCCATCGTGGGGAGCGCACGAGCTTCGGCGATGAGTTGCTCGGCGGGAGTGTCGTCGGTCGAGAGAATGCCGCGGAGCGCGCCGACTTCGCGGAGATGGCGCACAAGTGCGCGCGTGTCGATGTCTCCGATAACCGGAACGCCGTGGCGTTCGAGATACGCCTGCGTGGTTTCGCTCGAGCGCCAGTTGGACGCAAGCGATGAGAATTCGCGGACGATCAACGCCTCGATGTAAGGCTTGCCGGATTCCTCATCGTCGAGATTGGTGCCTGTGTTACCGATGTGGGGATACGTCAGGCACACG
>JARLGK010000102.1 GCA_031296075.1 Candidatus Acidiferrales bacterium | reverse complement strand
GCGGGTTGCCAAGCATCTGCGCCGGGCACGATATATCGTGCCCCTACGAAAACCGCGCCATTGATCTCCGTGCGCGAAGGGATTTCAAGCGACCTTGCCGATTAAGATGAATTTCCGCATGCCCGCCGAATGGGAACCGCACGAAGCAACCTGGCTCGGCTGGCCGCACGAACTTACCGACTGGCCGGGAAAATTCGCGCCGATTCCGTGGGCGTTCGCGGAAATCGTTAGGCATCTCGCGCGCGTGGAGCGCGTCAATCTGCTCGTTGAGAACCGCGCCACGGAATCGCGCGTGAAGGCGATCCTGCGAAAGTCCGGCGCCGCGCTCGAAGCGGTCACGTTTTTTCACGTTCCCACCGACCGTGGATGGATGCGCGATTCGGGACCGATTAGCGTCGTCGAAACGTCCACGCCACGTGTCATTCCGAGGAGCGAAGCGACGAGGAATCTCTCTTCCGGCGCCGCAAGAGAGATCCCTCGCTCCGCTCGGGATGACAGTGCGCATAATGGCGGAGTGCTGCTGAATTTCGCGTTCAATGGCTGGGCGAAGTATGACGATTACAGGAAGGATGCAAAGGTCGTCACGCGCGCGAACGCGAAGCTGAAGCGCCGCGTCGTGTTGCCGGAGCACAAGGGGCGCCGCGTGGTGCTCGAGGGCGGCTCGATTGATGTGAACGGCTGCGGTACGCTGCTGACCACCGAAGAGTGTCTGCTGAGCGACGTGCAGGAGCGCAATCCCGGATTTACGCGCGAGGATTATGCGGAAATATTTCACCGTTACCTCGGCGTCACGAATGTGATCTGGCTCGGCCGCGGAATCGCGGGCGACGACACGCACGGGCATGTGGACGATCTCGCTCGATTCGTCGATCCGACGACCGTGGTGACGGTGGTTGAGGAGGATCCGGCGGAGGCGAATTACGCGCCGCTACAGGAAAATCTCGCGCTGCTCAAGGCTGTGAGGGATGAGGCGGGCGAGCCGCTGCGCATCGAGACGCTGCCGATGCCGGCGCCAGTCATTTTCGACGGGCAGCGTCTGCCCGCGAGCTACGCGAATTTCTACATTGCGAACAATATCGTGCTCGTGCCCACATTCAACGACCCGGCCGACCGCATCGCGCTCGATAAGCTCGCGGCGCTGTTCCCTTCCCGCGAGATCGTGCCGATCTATTGCCGCGATCTCGTCCTCGGCCTCGGAACGATTCATTGCATGACGCAGCAGCTGCCTCTCGTCGGCTGACCTTCGCGCGCCAGGTCACTCCTTTTGTGCTCCGCTGTTACCCTACTAAGTACATGTTGCTCTTAAGCTTACATTAGTACCTCTAACCTATTGAAACCGACGCTTCCGGGCGACACGATAGAGGTCGAATCGCCGCCCAGCGGGCATAGACGCCTGCCCATGGGATGGTTCTTTATCGGGGGACCGGACGCAGATGTCGCAAATTTCAGCGAGCGGAACGAAAAGCCATGCCTGACGCTGCGCGGATTGCTCAAGCACAGGCCCTGGAGGTTCCGGTAATCCTCCAAGGGGCGAAGACCGCCGACGAGACGGGGAAACGCGAACTATTCACCGAAAACGCGACGACGACGCTCGTATTCGAAAATGGCGCCGTGCTGAATCTACGGTCCAAACTGGTGGTTGGACAGGCCATTTTTATCCACAACAAACAGAACGGCAGAGAAATCCTGTGCAAGGTCCTCGAGGCGCCCGCCGAGGGCCAGGCGGGATACACGGATCTAGAATTCACCACCGCCGACCCTGAGTTCTGGCACGTCAACGCTCAGCAGCCTGAGACAAGCGCGCAGAATCCTCAAACTGCCGCCGACAAGCCCGATACAAACGAACAGCCTGCAGCTCCCGCCGAGGACACGCTGGCGATGATGAGCGAATCCGCGCCCAACGTCGTGATGCCGGCGACAGCCTCGCTACGTGAAGAACTCGTTCCGGCGCATGAGATGATTCCGGAAACTGCCGCCGCGGCGCTCGTGCCGGCCCCGACGATGGAGCCGACCGAGGCAACCGAACCAACCGGCGAGCAGATTGACGCTGTCCTACGACAAATGTCCGGGGCGCTCCACTCGCCTTCGACGGAAGCAGCAGACGCGTCACCTCATCAGGACAACGACACGGGGCATGATCACCCAGAGGATGAAAAACATCTCAGCGCGCTGATCGCGAGGGACGCCAGACTCGCCAAGCACGCGGCGATAAAAGAAAAACAAGTTGAAAAGATCCAGCGGGACGCGGCGGCGAAGGACGCTCCGGGCGGTGCACCGGTTGCTGAGGCCGTAAGCGAACAAGAAGTCGTTCTCGCAAAACCGCCCCTGATGGACAGGCTCACGACCGGGAAAAACGCGATTATCATCCAGGTTGTCGCGTGGATGGCGATCGCCGTGGCCATCGGCTTCATATGGCACGCCATGCGCGGCGTGTTTGTGCACGATAGCTACCGGCCCGTCGCGGCCGCAGTGCAACCAAAACCGAAGGCGTTGCCCGCTCCCAAGCCGATCTCGCCGGCACCAGCGCATGCTGTTGCCGCGACGACTCCGGCGACGACAGCAGCATCGTCGAAAGTACCACAATCAGCTGTCACACAGGCGATGGCTGCCCCAGCTGCGAAAGTTGCGCCTGCGAAAGCAGCCTCGGCCGGTACCGGGCGGGTCGGCAATGCCCGAGACGCGCGCATTGGTTCTGCCGGACCCCGAATTGTGGAGCACCCCGATGCTCCCGTTTCCGATACAGATGCTGCGCAGCCAATGCATCGAAGATCGGCGGAGGCAAGTTCTGGCGAAATCGTTCCCGCCAGAATTCTGTCGCAGCCTCAGCCGTCGTTTCCGTCCTGGGCAAACGGCCTCGACCTCGATGGAGTCGTGACGCTCGACGCCGTGATCGACGAAAAAGGAAACGTGACAACAGCAAAGCCATTATCTGGTCCGCGTCCGCTGCAACGTGCCGCCGAGCAGGCGGTCGGGCTCTGGGAATTTGAGCCGGCGCGATCGGGTGGAAAGCCCATCGCGTCGCACATGACCCTGACGGTCGAATTCAAGAGATAGCAGTTCCCGCGTTCACTCGCCTCTCCCATTGCGTCTCGCACGGCGCATCATTCCGCGCAGGTTTCGTAGGGGCGTTGGCCGCCGCGGCGGCCTACGCCCCGTGCCGCATTGGCACGATTGAGCCACGTGCAAATCCTACTGAGCGATCCGCCTCGCCAATGGCTGAAGCTTCGCCAAGGTCCATCGCCGGGCGTAGCGGTGCTACGCCCCTACGAAGAACGATGAACGGCGCCGGGCGCGAGCTGTTAGAATCGCGGCGGCCATGAATCGGGATATGCGCTTCCGAGGCGATGGTCGGTTCGATTGCCCGAGTACGATTATTCTCAGCAGGGCGCGTACTTCCTCACCATCTGCTGCCACGAAAAGTACCGACTATTGGGAACGATCGCCGAGGACGCAGTTCATCTAAGCGCCGCCGGGAAAATCGTCGACGAATGCTGGCGCCAGATCCTCATCCATTTCCCAAATGTTGAGGCGCCTTCCTTCACCGTCATGCCCAATCACGTTCACGGGATCGTGGTCGTGCGCCGCCGGAGTGCGCCTGATGCGAGGACCCGCGTGAATGAATCGACCGGAGTTTCGCGACGGCTGGGCGCGCATCCTTCAGGCTCGATACCCGTGATTGTGCGGTCATTCAAATCCATCACCACGCGGCAGATTCGGGAGAGTTTGAGGGATTCCAATGTCGTCGTTTGGCAGCGCGGATATTACGAGCGCGTCATTCGGGATGAGAAGGAATTCTGGGATACATGCGAGTACATCCGGATGAATCCCGCAAACTGGGCGACGGACGAGGAGAATTCGTAGGGGCGTAGCACCGCTACGCCCGGTGCGGTATTAGCATTCCTTTGCCACGCGCACCGCCGCCCGCCGGGCTATTCGAATTGCCAGATGGTTGAGGCGCCGCCAAGGATCTCTGCCGGGCGTAGCGGTGCTACGCCCCTACGGCCGAACAGCGCCGCTCGGCGGGGCGGAGGCTTGCGCGGCTTGGCGTTGCTGCTTCAGCAGGTACTCACGGTGGAACATGGCATGGGCGCGGACGTTCGCGTAACCGGCAGGCGACTCGATTTTGGCGACCTGGCCGGCGTCGGAGGAGAACCAGCGCATGCAGATCTCGAGCTCGGTGGCGTGATTGTCCGCGAATTCGTCGGGCATGATACTGGGGAGCATCAGCTCGACGCCGGAAGCGTCGTGGCGCTTCACCACGGGCGATTCGGCGACGAGCTGCGCGATTTCGCGATACTGCTTGGTGCGCGATTCCTCGTCGGGGATCACGAACTCCTCGAGGACGATCATGCGCTTCACCAGCGCCATATTTTCCGGGTGCGCGAGCACGGACTGAATTTGCGGATCGGGATTGTTCATCAGCTGCAGCAGGACAGCGCGCTGCTGCGACCATAGCGTCGGATACTGCTCGTCGGTTTCGGGATAGCTGAAGAGATTGCCCTTAAGGTCCGCCAGGCGAATCCATTTCGATTCGAACGCGGCGCCGGCGCCGAGCAGCGTCACTTCCACGTCGTTCGGGCGATTCCGCCGGAAGCAATCCACCGCGAGCAGCATGATATCGGCGTGAAAGAATTTCATGCGCCGCCAGACGAGGCCAATGCGCCCCATGGCCTGATCGCCGGCCATGGAATATCCGGCCGCCGTGTCGGTGTTGGTCATCGCGCCGCCGAAGAGCGCTGGAAACGCTCCGGTAAGAAATTGCGCGATCGGCCCCATCAGATTGGCGGCGTGCTGCGCGAGATCGGGCGGAACTTGCGCGGGCTCGGGCTGAAAGAATCCCGCGGCGAGGGATTGTCCCGGCTTGGCGCGCGCGGGATAGTGCGCGCCCGGCTCGGCGGTCTGGCTTTGGAGCGAATCGAAATCGAGGACTTCGCTATCGGCGTAGATCGGCGGGATGCCGTATTCGTACGTCTCGATCTGCAAATTCGAGAGCGTGTTGA
The DNA here is from genome assembly GCA_031296075.1 of Candidatus Acidiferrales bacterium. Lineage (GTDB taxonomy): Bacteria > Acidobacteriota > Terriglobia > Acidiferrales > UBA7541 > Palsa-295. The sequence continues at coordinate 6,118 of JARLGK010000102.1, read as the reverse complement.
AACGCTCCTGCACGCTGATCAGCGAATCGCCGAGCGCGGGACGCCCGCTCGATCCGTCGCCGGGCAGCGCGTGAAGAACGCGCCAGTGATCGTCCATGTTTTCATTGCGCGATTCGCAGTAGGTGTCGCCCGCGAACGCCACGTACGCGCCGTCGGGAAACATCTGCAGCAGCTCGTCGCGCAGCGCTTTGTCGTCCAAGGCGAAAAACGCCCAGGGGCGCAGCCAGGTGCGCTGAAACGTGATCAGGTTGATGTTGAAGTCGCCGCCCTCGGTGAGCGGGCCACCCTGCGATTGCGCGAGGCGAGCGAGGCGCTCGTATTCCTGCGCGCCGCTGGCGACGGGCGAGCCGATCTTGTCCGCGGCGTGCGGATAGGCCGCGCGCAGCCGCGCCTGATGGACTTCCATATTCCACTGGATGTAAGGATATTCGTGCGTGTCGTTGGCCCACGGCGGAGTTTTCAGTTCGAGGCCGCCGACGATGGTGATGACTTCCTGGCCGTTGGGCACGCGCAGGCGGGTTTGCGCCGCGGGCACGGTGACGGTTTCGGCCGCGACGAAGTCTTCTTCGGTGAGCAGGGCGCCACATTGAGGGCAGGGGCCGGGCGCGGTTTGATGTTGTAGGGGCGTAGCACCGCTACGCCCGGCGAACGTGCTTGAGGATGTCGAGCCATTCGACTGCGGTGACGCGTCAAGAGCTTGAGACGGATGGGCGCCGCCTTGCCAAGCATCTTCGCCGGGCGCAGCATGCTGCGCCCCTACGGGAAATTCCCCTCCGCAGTCTGGACATACATACACGTCATTGCCAAGCTTGACCTCGCGGGCGGCGATTTCCGTTTCGGGGTGAAATCCGAAGCGCTGGCCGTCCACGACGAAGCGCACGTATGCGCCGACCTTCCCATCGGTCCAGAGATTGAACGCCTCGTCCACGATCAGGTTGCCGATGCGATTGTTGCGCTCGACCAGGTCCGCGACTTTGGTGGCGGCTTTCGCGGCGGCGACATCTTCCTCGGCTTGGGCGGACGACGGGAAGAATCGCACGCGCGGCACGTCTTGCGAGAGCACGGAGACGAGCGAAAGGCCGAACGCTTGGTAGATATTGGTGACGAATTCGTAGCGCGGCATGTCCTCGACCGAGCTGTTACCCGCGAGTTTTTGCTCGAAGGGCAAGTGCCAGTTCTGGTCGCGCTCGCTCCACCAGAGATATTGCAGGCCGCGCCAGAATTGGTGCGCCTGCTTGATGCGGCGGATCTGCTGCCGGCGCGAGGATTCCGATTCCGTCGAGAATTGGTGGACGAGCCGGCGCAGGGTTTCCTGCAGGCGGTCGGAGATATTTTCGTTGTTGAGGCCGGACGATGAGCCGGGCGCCGCGACCGCGCTAGCCGAATTGGCCGGGCTTTCTACCGGCACGATCGCTGGATCCGCTTTCAAAGAGGTTGTCTGTGTGGGCATTCGTTTCTCGCAATCAGGATCGAAGTAACGGATGAATGGCTCCGCTGCGGCAGGTCTCGGTGGTATGTGGAGTGCGGGAGCTTGCTCCCGCGGCTTTTGGGCGAGGCTTGCCTTGCCCAATCCGCAGGATTTGCGAATAGATGCGGCACGCCCGGGCAAGCCCGTGCGGCAAACAGCGGCGGCGAGCCACCGCACTCCACGTGAGCGGTGCCGACTGATGATCGGAGGATGTGGGCGGCATCGTGCCAAGGATCTGCGCCGGGCATCCGCCACTAAACATCGGCGGATCGTGCCCCTACAAATGCACGCGACATCGCATGCGTGGTGGGCCGGAAGGCGCGAGGGGCCGCCAGAAAGAACTGATTCCACTGCTGCGGGAGAACTGGTACTCTTTTGCCCACGATTTCGGCCCAAACTTTCCGGAGACGAGTGGCGATGATGACGACGCGAGTGTCTATTCGAGGGGCCGTTTGCGCGGCAGTGATTACCTTGGTACTGGCGTTTGCCGGAGCGGCGACGGCTCGCGCGCAGGGCGCTGCGGGAGCGGGGGCCAGCTCGAGCGAGAGCGCCTTGCCTGCCCAGCCCAAGCCGAACCGCGCGAGTTCGAATTCCCTGCCGGCGGCGGCGAACACGAGCGCGCGAAGTTCTGAGGATTCCTACGAGCCAATCACCGGAGAGCAGCGTCTCGAATGGCTCGCGAAATCAACTCTGTACCCAAAGTCTCTACTCGCGGGACTCTTTTCGGCGGCCATCGGCACTGGCCTCGATCATCCGCGCGAGGATGGTCCACACTGGGGCGGATTCGGCGAGCGGTACGGCATTCGCCTGACCGGAATCGCCACCAGCGACACGATGGAAGTTGGACTCGGCGCGTTATGGGGAGAGGATCCACGCTACAAGCGCGAGCCGGAGAAGTCATTCGGCGGACGCCTCGGCAGCGTGGTCGAGCAGGGGTTCATGACGCGGCGCCGCGATGGGCATTTCGCGCCCGCCTATGCGCGCTATCTGGCCGTCAGCGGAAGCAATTTTCTTTCGAACACGTGGCGCGCCGATAGCGAGGCCGATAGCACGCATGCAGGATATCGGATCGGCCTGGGATTTGCGGGCCAAATCGGCAGCAATGCCTGGGATGAATTCTGGCCGAGCATTAGTTCGCACATTTTTCATCACGGCAATTAGAGAATGCGTTATGTAGCGCCGGCGTCTCGCCGGCTCTTTTCGGATTACAATCCGGACCGTGGTAAACGTACGTAACCGCGGAAGATTGCCCCACTGGGAAGACTCCCCCGCAACATACTTCGTAACATTTCGTCTGGCTGACTCACTTCCGAAAGAGACGATCGAGCAGCTTAAATTCGAACGCCACGACATTCTCGCCACGGCGAAGGCAATGGGGCGCGACCTTTCACCCGGCGAGAGAGCCCGCCTGGACGATTTGTTCAACGAGAAAATCGACGCATCCCTGGACGCGGGTAAGGGCGAACGCCGTCTGGCGGATCCTAGAATCGCGTGGATGACGTCCGAAACTCTGCTGCACTTCGACGGAACGCGATATCGTCTCTTCGTTTGGTGCGTGATGCCAAATCACGTTCATGTCGTCTTTCGTCCACTCGCGGAACACAAGCTTTCCGCAATTCTGCACTCCTGGAAGTCATACTCTGCCAGAGAAGCAAATCGAATTCTCGGGTGCGTGGGCCCGTTCTGGCAGCGAGAGTATTACGACCATCTCGTCAGGGGCGAGAGAGATTTCCATCGAATTGTCAGGTACGTGATCGAGAATCCCAGGAAAGCAAAGCTGACCGATTGGCCTTGGGTGGGAGTCTTGCGGGAGCCGAAGCGCTAACAAAGACGCCAGCGAGACGCTGGCGCTACGACCGCGACGGCTACTCGACGATGAAGGAAGTTTGGCCGAGGGCGATGGCGTTGGCGAGGCGCGCGCCACGGTCGTCGGCGGTGAAGCCGAAGCGGCAGCGCACGAAGTGGACGTTCTGCAAATCGAGCGGGCCACCTTCATAGCGCAGGCGCGTTCCGATGAACGTCACGTTGCGCCAGCGGATTCCGTCGAGGGTCTGCGCCGCGCCCTCGATGGTCAAATTCTCGACGCGGACGTTGTCCGCGAAGGAACGCGTGGCGGGCGGCAGCAGGATTTCCGATGTATCGGGCATGACCGTCGCGTCGAGGTATTTTCCGCCGAGCGACGCGGGATCGAGCAACTGATTCGCGGCGATCTCGCGCGGCGCGCCGACGGAGACGGACGTCACGGTCCGCGCAACCGGCGGGACGAGCGACGAGCGAAACGCGGCTACTTCGATGCGCGCGAGCGTGACGTGTTCGAGCAACCGCTGATCGTCCGGGCGATTCGCCAAAACGCGATCGAGATTCGCAAGCGATGCGGCGAAGAAATCAGGTTCCGCGGCGCAGGCCTGCAATCGCGCGGCCGTGATCATTGATTCCGCGCGGTCCACTGCCATTTCCGCCGAGCTGATGTTACCTTCCCCGGCATCGCGCGCGGCGCTGTCGAGCGCATCGGCGAAATCGCGCTGCCAGAGCTCCGAGGGTGGTGCGACCGGCGCGTAGGGCGCGGGCATTCCATCGCTGTGCGCGCGGCTGGGATGCATCGTCCAGCGCACGCCGCGCCAACCAAGCGTAATCACCAGCACCGCCGCCAACGCGAGGACCGCGTAGCGCACGAACGCTGGCGCCGACGCTAGTCCCCGATGGCGTCTGCGACGATGCCAGCCATGCGGGTGCCCGCCCGGCGTGTTCCACGTGCCCAAGTCCGCGGTGCCTCTGGTCAACATGATAGACCATTGGGCGGGAACGAGGGGCGACACGAGAAGCGTGCGGTGCCGGAAGTTGCGGCGCGGTTTTGTAGGCGCGTAGCGGTGCTACGCGCCTACGAAGAACGTTCGAGCGGCGTGGGCTAGTGCTGAGAGGAATTCGGGGCGAGCGTGTCGCGGAGAAAATTCGCGAGGTCACCGTGATCGGCGAAGACGTGCGTTTCAGGCGCTGGCGCAGGCGACGCGGCCGAAACACCTGGCGCACGATGGACTCGTGCGACGTACCCTGGCGTTGCGCGACCGGAATGTTGCGGCACGACCTCCGTTACTTCGATCTCGACGTGGTGGATCGGGCCCTGGCCGGCGGACGCCGCGGCATTCGAGGAATCCTCCGGGTCGGCGATTTCGTCGCCGGCGGAGTCACCGGACGAATTGCCGGAATCGCGTGAGGCCTGCTGTTGCAACGCGAGGAGCGCGGCTTCGGCTTCGCGCGCGGCCTCCAGCGCCTGGCCCATGATCGGATTGACGTGATAACGCCCGTTGATGAATGGCATGGAACCTCCAAAGAAAAAACGTGATTGGTGATTCGTGATTAGTGACTCGTGAAAAGCCATGCCCGGCGACTCGCGACTGACGCTGTTCGCCAATTACCATTCACTGCTCACCAATCACGGGTTTCCTCGCTGATTCGAGTTCGAGCATGCGGTTGACCTGGTGCCACGAACGGCGGCGCCGAATGGGGGACAACGTCGACGGCGCGGCGAGTTGGCGCGCCGGTGAAGTTGGCGAGGGGGAGGAGTCATTCCGAGCCGCCGACTGTCGGGACGAGGAATCGCTCTGCGGGGCCGTTTGAGGGGACGAGGAGGTGGGCCTCGAAAGAGATTCGTCGCCGCCGCTGGACAGCGTCGGGGACTCGGAATGACCAGCTGCGGGGGACGGCGGCGTGAAGGTCGTGTCTGATCTCCCAGGCTCCCCTAGCCGGGGACCTAGGAGCCCTATCTGAATCGGCGGAATGCCCGCGATTCCAAGAATCGAATTCAGCAGCGCGCGATTTTCGGCGCGAAGGCGGTCGATTTCAGCGGCCTGCCGGGCGACTTCGGCGCGCTGGCGAGCCACGTCTTCGTTTAGTGCTCGCATGGAGCGAGCGGACGTGATCCGGCGCCAGATTGAATGCAGTTTCGACATGAAGAACCTCTAGCCACGGAGCCACAGAGGCACGGAGAAAGGAGCAAATGGGAAAACTCCTTAACTCTGGGCCTCTGTGGCCAATCCCTACGGAGCGTCGCGATAGCGGCGGCGGTGCAGGAATTTGACTGGCTTCGCGCCGCCGGCTTCCTCGATTTGCGCTTGGCGGGCTTGCATGGCGCGGATGGTGGGGTCGGCGGAAACGACGCGGGCGGCGAGACGGTCGGCGAGAGGCATGCGGCGATCACTCGAGCCGATGCCGTGGCGCGCGCCGTAGCGGGATTTGATGCCGTAGCGCGCGGCGTCAGCGGCATCGTCGCCGTCCATTTTCTCGACGTCTTCGACGCGCGCCGAATCGCGGACCAGGTTCGGCAGGGTGCGCAGCAGCTCGATGCAATTGTCGGTGAGGAGCCACTCGCCGGCGTCGAGCATCTGGTACATCAGCATCCATCGGCCGACGCGGTCGTCGTCCGCGGGAACCGGGCGCGGCAAACCGGCGGTGGAGAAGACGTCGCCCATCTGCTCGGCGATGGAGGCCTCGTCGGTGCGGCGCGCGAAAGCGTCGGGCGAGAGGTAGATCGCGTCGATTTTCTCGCGCGAGCCGTCAAACGCGCGAGAACGCTCCACGATTTCGCGCGCCAAGTCGCGCGGCGCGGTGCGATGAGTCACATACTCGCGGTAGGTGACGACTGTAGATTTTGTT
>JARLGK010000101.1 GCA_031296075.1 Candidatus Acidiferrales bacterium | reverse complement strand
CCAGCCCTCGGGAAAGAGCGGCCGCAACGGCCGGTCCGTCAACCTCGATGTCAGGATTTCGCGTTCGGAGGGACGCCCTTCACGCTTGAAAAATCCGCCCGGAATTTTTCCGGCGGCGTACGTGTATTCACGGTAGTCCACCGTGAGAGGAAGAAAATCCTTTTCGGTCGCCTTGTTGTCCATGCAGGCGGTGGCCAGCACAACGGAATCGCCGTATCGCGCCACAATTGCACCGTGGGCCTGACGGGCCATCTTGCCGGTTTCGAGCGTCAGCTTGCGTCCGCCGAGATCCAAACTCACTTGTTCAAACATCCAGCACATCCTTCTGTCCCGGTTCACCGGGAACGGTCGTCAGATACGAGAGATTACTCTCGGAATTCGGCTCGAAGAGGGAGAAGCGCAAGCAGCGGGGCGCCGAAAGGCAAGAATACTACCCGGCACACCAAGATTAGCTGGCAAATGACCTCGCGCACCGCTCCGCTCGCGGCTTGTTTGCAGGCCGACAGTTCACGTTTGTGCGGTGGAGGAACATGCGGCCGGAGCGGCCGCTCGAGGAATCCGCGCTATTTGCGCAAGCTAAGTCGTGACACAATCTCGCGATACCGATCCGGGTCGCGCCGATTCAGATAGTCCAGCAGCCGGCGACGCTTGTTGACCATCATGATCAACCCGCGGCGCGAAGCGTGATCTTTTGCGTGGGACTGGAGATGCGTCGTGAGGTAGTTGATGCGCTCGCTCAGTAGCGCGATCTGCACTTCTGGCGATCCGGTGTCCTTCGTATGAACTCGATACTGCTCGATTACACCGGTCTTGGCTTCCATCAACTGGTCCTCCTCTGAAACGTCGTGCCCCTGCTCTATGCTTTTCGCCTCTTCAACTTGAAAATGCTAGCACAGAGCCCGTAGCCCGCAAAGGAAATTTACCGTCCTGGCTGGCCCAGGAGTCCGTCCGAGCGAGGCTCAATTCGCCGCGCTAAAGCACCGGCGAGTCATCTCCAAGCATGGCTTTGCGCACGATCTTGATCGGAGGGAATCCCTGGCGCATGAAATCGTCGTGGAACTTCTCGAGCGAGAATGCCGCGCCCTCTTTCTTCTGCATGTCGGCACGAAGCTTGAGTATCTCGAGCTTCCCCAGCGTGTAATAAAGATATGTGGGATCGGACGTGCCCCGCTTCGTCTCGATCGTCCCGATCTGATGCGTTTGATAGCCTTCTTTTTCGAAGAACTGGACCGCCTGATCGAAAGTCATGTTCCCGCGATGCATCTCGATACCCACTACGAACCGCGCGTTCCGGAGCAAGGCGTCCTGCAACTGGCCCAGGCGGATCAGCTTGGACTCGCGCTCGTTCTTCGCGCCCGTACCAGGCTGGCCGTAGCCTTCGTCGAGCATCATCTGCTCGCAGTAATGGGCCCAGCCTTCCACGTCCGTGCTCGCGCCAAGAAGCTTGCGGATCTTCGTGGGAGCCTGCGGCACCCAGAGGAATTGAATGTAGTGGCCGGGATAGGCCTCGTGCACCGCCGTGCTGATAATCGTTCCGACGTTGAAATCCTGCATGCGCCCCTCAATCTCCTCGGGCGTATCGTGAGGGCCGGGAAGCGTCACATTGAAAAAGGCTTCTTTGGCCACCTTTTCGTAGGGGCCCGGCGTATCCATGGAAGCGGTTGTGATCGCGCGCGCGAACGGAGGCGTTTCTTCCACGATCGGCCGGACGTCGGAAGGGATCGTGATGATGTGTTTTTGGCGGATGAACGCAATCAGTTCGTCGAAAGTGTCGCGAAACGCCTGCATCACGTGGTCCGGCGTGGGATGGTCCGCCTCCAGCTCGGCGAGCACCTGTTCTGTTGTGCTTGCCGGATCCAGGTCGTGGGCAACGCGCTTGAACTCGTCCTGATTCTGTTTCATGTTAGCTCGATCGATTTCGAGCAACCGGTCGAGCGGAGTGTCCACCATCTCGTCGTAGAGCAGTTTCTTCGAAAATGTCGCCGCCCCGATGCGGAATTCGCCATGCGACCGGGGGAGCAAATCCGATTTCAGCCACTTTCCATAGCTTTCCAGCGCCGCGATGACCGCGGCGTTGGCCTTCGAAAACTCCTCCTTCGCCATGGCATCTGTAGCATCGGCGAACGCCGAGGGAACATCCTTCTGGAAGAAACCGACGATGCCCGGAATCTGTTCGATGGCAATCTCCGTGTAAATTCGCGGCGGGTTTCTCAAATTCTCACGGGCAGCCGCGAAAACGGCAGGCATCTGTTCTTCGCGGGCAATCACCGAGCGGAGACGGTCGTCCGTCGGCGCAAACTTGCGGCTCATGATGTTAAATACGCTCTGGGTCACGCCGCTTGAATACGTATCCGGGTTCTTCTCCCAGGACCGGATCGTCTCAAGACTGAGCAGGAGCGAGCGAATGTTTGACAACAAAAGCTCGCGGTCCGCGGCATTTGTTTCATCGAGACCTTTGGGATCAAACGCCTCGACGCGAGTCTCCCATTCGTGCATCGCCGCGATCTCCCTCTGCACCGCGGCGCCAGAGTAGTCTTCGAGATGCGCGTCATATTGATGGAAGCCTGCGCTGGTTCCCTGCGTCGGATTGAACATGTAGAACTCATCAAAGTATCTATCCACGAGCTCATTCCACGCGGCGAGAGAATTGTCTGCCCCGGCCGTCGCCGCGCTCGTGGCATGCACCGGTGCGGACGACGCCGGTTGAAGGGACGCTGGAATGGCAATTAGCCCCACGACGGCCACAACGACCCTTAGCATCACCTTACACATTTTTCCTTCAGTCCGATGCCGCGGGCGCGCGACGGGAACCGCGCAATCCCCCTGAATCCTCACGAGGCTGCCGCCTAAGATTTCCCGTCGCGAACCAGCGAGAGGAACTCATCGCGGGTCTGTTTGTTTTCGCGGAAGACGCCGAGCATCGCGCTGGTGACCGCCGCCGAGTGTTGCTTTTCCACTCCGCGCATCACCATGCACAAATGGCGCGCCTCGATGATTACGCCGACGCCCTGCGGGCTGAGCTGGTCCTCGATGGTCTGCGCGATCTGGCTGGTCAGCCGCTCCTGGATCTGCAATCGCCGCGCATACATGTTCACCAGGCGCGCGATCTTGCTCAATCCGACGACTTTCTTGTTCGGGATGTAGGCCACGTGGCACTTGCCGAAAAACGGAAGCAGGTGATGCTCGCAAAGACTGTAAACCTCGATGTCTTTCACGACCACCATCTCGTCGTAACACACGCTGAACATCGCGCCGTTCAGCAATTTCTCCGGTTCCTGTGCGTAACCGCTGGTCAGAAAACGCAGCGCCTTCTCAAAACGCTCCGGCGTCCGCTTCAGGCCCTCTCGATTGGGATCCTCTCCCAGTTGCACCAGCATCTGACGGATCAGCTCGGCGATGCCGCCTGAGGCTGTGGCTTCTGGAACGGCGATATCTGTAGTTTCACTCATGGTTGTCTTGTTCCTCATGGCGCGCGTTGCTCCCGCCCACCGACTTCCCCATCGAATTCAAAGCTGTTCTTGCTCGTCTCCTCAAGGCGCACGCGCTCGAGGCGCGCCGCGGGAAACGTCTTCAATCGGCGATGAATCTCCCGGCAGATATTCTCGGCTGTCGGCACATCCTCAACGAACTCCTGCACTTCTTCATTCAGATACTTGTGATCGAACGCCTCGACCACCTCGCGCTCGACAAACGGATCGAGATCGCCCAGATTCGCCACCATGCCCGTTGCCGGATCCACGGCGCCCGACACCGTCACCTCGAGCGAATAGTTGTGGCCGTGACCGTAGGGACTGCTGCACTTCCCGTAGATGCGCTGGTTTTCGTCATCGCTGAAATTCGGCCGGTGCAGCCTGTGCGAGGCCGCAAAGCGATAGCGCCGCGTCAGAGAGATTTTGATCGGCCGGCTCATCCGCGGCTCCCATTCGATTCCGCCGTGCAGTCCGCGAATAGATCGGGGGATTCGTAGAGCCGCACCCTGTCGAGCTTGCCCCTGGCGATCTTCGGTTCCAGCAGGCGCCAGATAACCGCCGCGATGTTTTCGCACGTGGGAATCTGGCCGGCAAGCTCCGGCACTTCGTAATTCAGATGCCGATGATCCATCCGCTCGCCCACTTCCCGTTGCAGGATATCTTTCAATTCCTTCAGATCCAGCACCATTCCCGTCGCTGGGTCCGGCTCGCCCGCGACCGTCACTTCCAGAACGTAGTTGTGTCCGTGCCCGTGCGGATTATTGCACTTGCCGAAGACGCGGCGATTTTCCTCCGCCGAGAAAT
>JARLGK010000100.1 GCA_031296075.1 Candidatus Acidiferrales bacterium | reverse complement strand
CTGCGGCGGTTCGCTGGCGATGATGGACGCGGGCGTGCCGCTGAAGGCTCCTTGCGCCGGAATTGCGATGGGGTTGGTTGTGGAGGACGAGAAATACGCGATCCTGACCGACATCGCCGGCGCCGAGGATCATTACGGAGACATGGACTTTAAGGTCGCCGGGACGCGGCAAGGAATCACCGCGCTGCAGATGGATATCAAGGTGGCGGGCGTCAGCGTCGCCATGATGCGAGAGGCGTTGGCTCAGGCGCGGAAGGCGCGTCTGGAGATTCTCGATATCATGGAGCAGACGATCTCGAGTTCGCGTGCCGAGATTTCCGCCTACGCGCCTCACCTTCACATGCTCACCATCCCTACGGACAAGATCCGCGACCTAATCGGGCCGGGCGGCAAGAAGATCCGCGCGATCGTGGAAGCCACGGGCGTGAAGATCGACGTGATGGACGACGGCAAGGTTCATGTGTTCGCGAGCAGCGGGCTTGCAGCGGAAAATGCGCTCAAGATGATCCGCGACGTCACCGCCACCGCCGAGATCGGCAAGACCTATCTCGGCACGGTGGTGCGTATCGCGGAGTTCGGCGCGTTCGTCGAAATATTCCCCGGCACCGATGGCCTGCTCCATATCAGCGAAATTGCCGAAGCGCGCATCCGCGCCGTCCGCGACGAGCTCAAGGAAGGCGATCAGGTGCTCGTGAAGGTGCTGGCCATCGAAGGAAACAAGGTACGGCTGAGCCGCAAGGCCGTACTGCGCGACCAGCGCGACAAGGTTGGCAAGGGCGAAGCGGCGGGCTAATAGCGCGTTGCAGCGTTCGATGAATGAGTAATTCAAGGGAGGCGAGTAATCGCCTCCCTTTTTTGTTCAGTCAAGATTTGCGGCCGATCGGGGTTATTCGTCTCGGCCGGTGACGCGCTCGATGCTGGCGCCGAGGGCGCGGAGCTTCAGCTCAATCTGCTCGTAGCCGCGGTCGATGTGGTAGACGCGATCGATCCAAGTGGTGTTGTCGGCGACCAGCGCCGCTAGGACGAGTCCGGCGCTCGCCCGCAGGTCCGAGGCGGTGACGGGCGCGCCGCTCAGCTGCGTCGGGCCGGTGACCACGGCCATGTTGCCGTCAATCGCGATGTTCGCGCCCATGCGAACCATTTCGCTGGCGTGCAGGTAGCGATTCTCGAAAATTGTCTCGCGGATATGCGATACGCCGTTCGCCTGGGTAGCGAGCGCCATGAATTGCGCCTGCATATCGGTTGCGAAGCCGGGATATTCCTCGGTGTTTACGTCGGCGGCCACTAGCTTTTTCGCGGCGCGAACGCGCAGCGCGTTCTTTCCTTCACACTTGATTTCGACGCCGCACTCCTTGAGCTTTTCGATGATCGCGCCGAGGTGTTGCGGCTCGCAATGGGTTAACAAAAGCTCGCCGCCGGTGATGGCGCCGGCCACGAGGAATGTGCCCGCCTCGATGCGGTCGGGAATGATGGTGTGAGTCGCGGCGTGCAAGCGATCGACACCTTGCACACGAATCGTGGGCGTGCCTGCGCCTTCGATCTTCGCTCCCATTTTGACAAGCAGGGCCGCGAGGTCGGGAATTTCGGGCTCGAGCGCACAGTTTTCAAGAACGGTTTCGCCCTCGGCCAGCACCGCGGCCGTGAGTATGTTTTCGGTTCCGGTGACGGTGATCTTCGGAAAGCGGAACACGGCGCCGTGCAGGCGTTCGGCCCGCGCTTCGACGTAGCCGTGATCGACCGCGATCGTCGCGCCGAGTTTTTCCAGCGCCTGGATGTGCAAATCGATGGGGCGCGCGCCGATCGAGCAGCCGCCAGGAAGGGAAACGCGCGCGTAGCCGAAACGCGCGACGAGCGGGCCGAGCGTCAACACCGAAGCGCGCATGGTTTTCACAAGGTCATAGGGCGCTTCCGCGTGCGAGACGCTTTCCGCACGAATGATGAATTCGCTCGGCGGAATATCCGGGCTTTCCACCTTGCAGCGCATGTGCGCGAGCAGCTTCGCCATGGTGATGATGTCGCGCACGTGCGGAATGTTCTTGAGGTGCACCGGTTCGGCCGTTAGCAGCGACGCTGCCATGGCCGGCAGCGCAGCGTTCTTCGCGCCGCTGATCCGGACTTCACCTTCCAGTTTGTGCCCGCCCTGAATTTTGAATCGGTCCATGTCCTATTTTTGGCCCCTGACCCTGGTCTTAGGTTTTACCGCTTTTTCGAGCGCCTCCCGCACGTTGCCGCTCGTTTCTGCCAGCCGTCGCCGCGCGTCGGGCGCGCTGGCGCCAGTTTTGAGCATCACCAGCGCTATCGGCAAATTGTGCCCACTCTGACGCAGAGCGTGTTCGGCAGCGGACAGGCTCACGCCGGCCACCTCTTCCAGAATCCGCGCGCCGCGGCGCCGCAACTTCTGATTTGTCAGCGCCACGTGAACCATCCAGTTCTCGTAGACTCTGCCGAGCCGCACCATCGAGGCAGTGGAAAGCAAATTCAGGACCATCTTCTGCGCCGTTCCGGCCTTCAGCCGCGTGGAGCCGGCAACCGCTTCGGGTCCCGTATCGGGCGCGATGGAGATGCGCGCCTTCCGCGCAACCGGAGAGCGCGGATTCGAAGTCACGCCGACCGTTACTGCGCCTCGCCGCCGAGCGAAATCAAGAGCGCCAAGCACGTAGGCGGTGGTCCCGCTTGCGGCAATTCCAACGACCACATCGCGCCGCGACACACCCGCTCGCCGCAGGTCGCGTGCGCCGTTCGCCCCGGAATCTTCCGCGCCTTCGACCGCATGCCGCAACGCTCGCTCGCCACCGGCGATGATGGCGCGCACCATTCCGGGCGGCGTACCGAATGTTGGTGGACATTCCGCCGCGTCGAGAACAGCGAGCCGGCCACTCGTTCCCGCGCCAATGTAGAAAAGACTTCCACCGTGGCGCAGGGAATTGGCGATGGCATACACCGCGCGCGCAATCTGCGGCAGCTCCCGGCGAACGGCCAGGGCAACGGTGGCATCTTCCCGGTTCAGCACACGCAGAATTTCGAGCGTCGATTTCCGATCAAGCCCGCGCGAACGCGGGTTCCGTTGTTCTGTCCTCGATGTTTTCAAGGAGCGCCCCGAACCTTGGATAATTATAGCGGCAGCGAACCCGCGGCGGCAGGTCCTGGCGGGATTACCGTTGGGATTGTGCCGAGGGAGTTATCGGGCGGTGGACTGGCCGGCGGCCAGCCCCAGGCCCTCGAAGATGGCATCGTGCAGCGCCGGGCGCACCTGGCGGATCTTCTCATTGGCTCGCGTGGGGTTTACGCGGTTGGTCAGCAGCACGACGAACAGCTTTCGTTCCGGATCGATCCAGAGCGACGTGCCGGTAAAGCCCGTATGCCCGAAGCTCCTGGCTGAAAAATAGCGGCCTGACGACGAGGGCTCCTCCGGTACGTCCCATCCGAGCGTGCGCGCGGAGGTCCCGACCGTTTGCCGCGCCGTGAATTGCTGGATCGTCGAGCGGGCGAGCACGCGCTCGTGCCCGTAGATGCCGCCGTTGAGAATCATTTGCGCGAAGGCGGCGACGTCCTGCGCGGTGGAAAAGAGTCCGGCGTGGCCGGCAATTCCGCCCATGGCCCATGCATTCTCGTCGTGAACCTCGCCCCACACCAGGCGCTTGCGGAAGGCTGAGTCCATTTCCGTGGGCGCGATGTCTTCGCGCAGCTTGCGCGGCGGATTGAACATGGAGCGGTCCATCCCGAGCGTGTGAAAGATCTCTCGCTTGGCAAACACATCGAGCGATTCGCCGGTCAGCCGCTCGACGATTTCGCCGAGCAGGATAAATCCCAGGTCCGAGTACACGATTTGCGTGCCGGGCTCCCGGACGAGGGGTTCGGCGAGCACGCGGGCCAGAATCGCGTCGTGGCCCCTCGCTTCCTTGTAGAAATCGCGGTGATCGGGAAGCCCCGCATCGTGCAGAAGCAGCATGCGCGGAGTGACGCGCGCGCGCCACGCCGAATTCGGATCGGATTTTGCCGCGGCCGCGAAACCGGGCAAGTAGTTTTCGACTGATCGGTTCAAATCGAGTCGGCCTTGCTGCGCGAGCAGCATTACGGCCGTCGTGGTGACGATCGGCTTCGTCAGCGAAGCGACGTCGTACATCGAGTCTTCATCCGCGTCGTAGGCTTCGCCATCGCGCTCGAGCTTGCCAAACGGATGCACGACAAGCTGGCCATTGAGTCCGACCGCCAGCACGCCTCCGGGAAATGCTCCGTCGGCGACGGCTTGGTCGAGCAATGCGTAGGTCGGCTTCAGATGTTCCGTCATCGTCGCCGGCGCCGGCTGGAGCGTCATCGGGTTGGCCGCTACGCTCAGGCCGTCGCCACGTTGCACGGTTCCGGGCACGGTCACGGGGATTTTCCCCGAGATCGCGACTTGGCCGAACATGGCCCGTACGGCGGCGCGCTGCGAGACGTCGTTGGTCGAAAATTCGGCGAGCCACGTCTTTGCGTTCGGGAAACGTTCGATCAAATACGGGCTGCCGAAAGACGCGATCACCGTTGGCTTTTCTGCCGCCAGCAGCTGATTCACGAAGGCGCGCTGGTCTTCCGGGAATCCGACATCGCCCTTGCGGTCCGCAACGCGAACGAAGAGAGCTGCGATGGCCACGTCGTAGGTATCGGGCGGCGGCAGCTTGAGTGCGCTGACAGTCGAATATTGCGTATCCGCT
>JARLGK010000099.1 GCA_031296075.1 Candidatus Acidiferrales bacterium | reverse complement strand
GAGCAAATCAAGAAAATCCACGCGGCGAAGGTGCCGGGCATCCGTCTGCTCGCGGGCAGCGAGGTGGACATCAAGAAAGACGGCACGCTCGATCTCGAGGACCACGTGCTCGCCCAGCTGGACGTGGTGGTCGCCTCCGTGCACTCCTACATGAACATGGAGCGCGCGGAAATGACGGACCGGCTGCTGGCCGCCGTGGAAAATCCCTACACGCAGATCGTCGCCCATCCCACGGGAAGGCTGGTGCTCCGGCGGGAAGCGTTTGAATACGACATGGAAGCGGTTCTCGACGCATGCGCAAAACACGGAGTGGCGATGGAGTGCAATGCGTTCCCGGATCGGCTCGACCTGCGCGACGTTCATCTGCGGATGGCGAAGCAGCGCGGCGTGAAAATCGTGATTTCAACCGACTCGCATTCGACCCGCCACCTGCTCTATATGAAATATGGGGTCGAGACCGCGCGGCGCGGCTGGATCGAGAAAAAGGACGTGATCAACACGCTGCCGCTGGAAGAATTTCTCGCGGCGCTCAGGCCCAAGCCGCACGCCGCGAAAGCGAAAGCCGCCAAGCGAAAATCCGCGTAGGCTTTGCCTTACACGGAGTACGAAACGGCGCCGTCGTCCACGGGGCCGATGGGCTTGGCTTTCGTCGCGACCGACGGAGACTTTGCGCCGCGCCGCATGGCTACAATTCCTGTCCTCACCACTTCGAGCAGGCCAAACGGATGCAGCAGCTCGAGCAGCCGGTCGACCTTTTCCTCGCCGCCGGTCAGCTCCACCGTGATCGAGTCCGTGGCGATATCCAGCACCCGCGCCTTAAAGACGGTGGCAAGCTCAAGCACTTGCGAGCGCGTCTCGCGCGTCGCCGCCACCTTCACCAGCGCCAAATCGCGCAGCAGCGCCGGCTGATGGGTCACGTCGTCCACCAGCAGCACGTTCACGAGCTTGTACACGTTGGCGACGATGCGGCGCGCCTGGTCTTCATCGGCATCGGTGACAATCGTCATGCGCGACACCTCGGGTTTCTCCGTGCGGCCAACGGTGAGCGAATCAATATTGAACGCGCGGCGGCGGAACAGCGACACCACGCGCGACAGCACTCCGGGTTTATTTTCCACGTAAACAACAATCGTATGGAGCATGGCTGTCCTATTCGTCCTCGGCCGTTTCGACCAGCGGATTCGGACGGCGGATCATTTCGTTGAGCGCCGCGCCGGCCGCGACCATCGGGTAAACCGTATCTTCCTGCTCGACCTTGAAATCAATCAGCACGGCCCCTTCGTGCGCATGCGCGGCACGCACGGCCGGGATCACATCCGCCCTCTTCTGCACAACCAAGCTGCGGATACCATACGCCTCGCCCAGCTTCGCGAAATTTGGATTCAGCAGCGGCGTCGCCTCGTAATTCCGGTCGTAGAAGAATTCCTGCCACTGGCGGACCATGCCGAGATAGCCGTTGTTGATGATGGCGATATTCACTTTCAGATTTTCCTGCACGATGGTGGCAAGCTCGGCCATGGTCATCTGGAAGCCGCCGTCGCCCACGATGACCCACACATCCGCATCCGGCCGCGCCACCTTCGCTCCAATGGCCGCCGGCAAAGCAAAACCCATGGTCCCCAGTCCGCCGGAGGTAATCAGCGAACGCGAGCGCTCGTGCTTGTAGTATTGCGCCTCCCACATCTGGTGCTGGCCGACGTCGGTGACGATAATCGTGTCCCGTTCGCGGGTTTCGTGCCACAGGTCGTTGATCACGTGCGCGGCGTAGAGATGGCCGTTGTCGGGGAGATTCTGAATGTCTCGGACGGCGGAATCGCCCTTCAGGCTACGAATGTGCTCGATCCAGTCCGTGTGGTTCGCCGGTTCGACCTGCGGGAGCAGCTCCAGCAGGATTTTCCGCAAATCTCCCACGAGCGCGACGTCCACTTTGACGTTCTTGTTGATCTCGGCGGGATCGATATCGATATGAATCTTCTTTGCGTTCGGCGCGTAGGTTTTCAGCGTGCCAGTGACGCGATCGTCAAAGCGCATGCCGAACGCCAGCAGCAGGTCGGCTTCTTGAATCGTCTTGTTGACCCACGCTTCGCCGTGCATACCCATCATGCCGAGATTCAGGAAGTGCGAAGCCGGCAGCGTGCCGAGTCCCAGCAGCGTGAGCGCCACGGGAATACAGGTGAGCTCGGCGAAGGCTTTCACTTCGTGCTCCGATCCGGAGACGAGAATCCCGTGCCCGGCCAGAATCAGCGGACGTTTCGCGTGCCGAATCAACGCCAGCGCCTTTTCATACTCTCCCTTGGCGGGCGAGAGATCGGGCCGGTATCCGCGCATTTTCGGCGCGGCGCCTTCCCAATCGAGTTCGCATGTGCTCTGCTGCGCGTCCTTGGTGATGTCGATCAGCACCGGTCCCGGACGCCCGGATTTGGCCACGTACATGGCTTCGCGGACGGCGTGGGCGATTTCATCCGCGCGAGTGACGAGATAATTGTGCTTGGTGATGGGCAGCGTAACGCCGGTAATGTCGGTTTCTTGGAACGCGTCAGAGCCGAGCAGCTTACTGCCGACCTGCCCGGTGATGCACACGATGGGCGACGAGTCCATCATGGCCGTGGCAATACCGGTCACCATGTTGGTGGCGCCCGGACCCGAAGTCGCGACGGCGACTCCCACCTCGCCCGTGGCGCGCGCGTAACCGTCGGCCATGTGCGTGGCGCCCTGTTCGTGACGCACCAGAATGTGTCGAATCGAGCTGTAGCGCAGCGCGTCGTACGCCGGCAGGATCGCCCCGCCCGGATATCCGAAAACGGTTTTCACGCCTTCGCGCTCCAGACACTCCCAAAGAATTCGCGCGCCGGTCATTGCTGTCGGTTTTTCAGTGGCCTTGGCGTTGGCCTTCTCACTTGCTTTCCCGCTGCCCATCGTCGTCTCTCCTCAGTTCACCAGAAGTAGTGCCAAACTCACGCCCGAAAAAAATAAAACCCACCTTGCCAGCGTCTCTGGCGGGTGGGTTTGTTGAGCTTTTGATTTCTTGTGACTCAGCTCAGCGATGCCCTCCTGGCAGAGACGCGCACACGAGTCGTACTACTACAATTTCAAGGGCAAGAAGGCCGAGTTTTGCGCCACTGTTCACGTGTTCGCGTCCAGTCCATTGAGCGCCCTGGTCACCAGGGCCGCTGACGCAGTTAAGTTACCCCCCGGTGGCTTCCCGTGTCAAGGAAGTCTTCGCGTTGGGAGAGCCTACTCACATCGTATCCCCCTGGCGAAGTTGAAATGCATTAGTCCGAAG
>JARLGK010000098.1 GCA_031296075.1 Candidatus Acidiferrales bacterium | reverse complement strand
GGGGCAAGAATCCTCCGCCGCGATCTTGCGATCGCCTTTTGCGCCAATGCTGGTCATGCTCTTCACGCGACTATCTTAGTACACGGGGGCGAGAGTGCAAGGGTGAGCGTGTGTGGACAAGTTAGGGTTGCTTTGACTTAGAGAATTGTCCGATCGTCCTGCCAAGGGCTTGGAATCTTTCTCGTGCTGCTTCCAACTGTTTTGGGTCGTATCCCAAACAATCTTAGTGACCTCGCCTTTGGTCTGATGAACGTATGGATTTCGGATGTGGAATGTGAGGCCAAGTGCCTCGGAGAAGAAATACTCAGCCTTAGCGAGCACCTCGGGATGGGCAGTATGCGTAGAAAAAGCGCCAATTCTCGCCTGCGTCAAGGGAAGATGGATGGCCATCTGGCCATTCTCCGCGATATAGACCACCTGCATGTGGCCAGATCGCCTCGCGCACAGCACGGCTAGCGTGAGGAATAAGAATGACCTTGTGCGCTGGCTACTTTCCGCTTCGAATGACAAATGCGCGCCTGGAGCGGTAGATGTTGCGGTTACCTGGAATGTCCTGTGCGGCGGTTGAATCCCAATTGCCCCCAGCCGGGAGACCAGTTCATTCTGGACAGCGGGAGTCTTTGGGTTCCTTGTGGCGTGACTAACTAATTGGAGGGGGATCCCTTGTGTGCCGAAATCGATCGCGGCCGCTAGAGAGTCTACGCCTCCGGAAAAGAGCAAAGTCGTGCCGTTCGAAGGCTTCACCTGCACATTTTCCTCTGGGTTCCCTGTGCCTTGCCTTAGCGTAACTCTCCAAGCATCGTTGGATAAGAGGCGAAGAAGATCCTCGATCGTCGGTCGCAGGGGTTGCAAGCGACCAATATTCACTACCGGTATGGAAACTTCGATTCCCCTTACGAGGTCTTCTCTCGGTTGTCGCGCGAGGCATCGGTCTATGGCGAAGATGCTTGAGGCGATTAGCAGTAGGTCCGCCTCGAGCGTGGTTATCCCAGAGAATAGTGTTTTAAACTTTGCTTCGCCGGTCTGGAGATTTGCACCTGCTTCCAGCACGACGGACGCGCCATTGGTCTGGGTGCCGCTCCTCCGTACGAAAACGCTCGTCACTTTGACGCGCCCTTATCTTGGAGCACACGAAGCACGCGAGCTACGTATTCTTGCCATTGCTTTGGGCCAAGTCTCGGCTCGCCGACGCTTTCCACTTGTTGTTTAGTCACCCGGCGCAGCGACTCTTTGAGTCGTATTGCCTCTGTAGCGTTGGCGACACGACCGGCGGCGGCCACGTAGCTCGGCAGATCGCGAGAGGCATAGTAAGAAATAGCTTCGGAAAATAGCTCGGCTACAAACTTCGCTGCGGTACCTCGCTCCGCCGCGCACCGAGCTATCGCGCGGCGGCCCATATCTAATGACGAGGCCAGCGTCACTCTCATACCTACTGATTTCATTGAATCTCGCGACCGCCTCCTGCGGAGACAACCGAGCCGCAGCCACGCGGCATGCCTCTGCTAGAGACCGGTTAGCAAAGTCTCTCAACATTTTGTCGCCACGGTCGGCCGAAGCGGCTCTCCAGATCTCCATACACTGGCGCTCGACCGGAACGTCCGTCGCCCCCAGGACCGCCCAAGCCATTGTCCACGGGGGTGTGCCGGGGGAGCGGTCGTTTCGAGATGTTCCCATTACGTGTCCCTCAATTCGCAGCGTTCTGTCGACGCAGCTTCTATTTCCGTCTCAAAATTGCGTGGGAGAATCAAACCGCCGCTAAAGATCATTTTCCACCGGATGGCTACCCGGATGTCAGGTCGCTTCAAAAGTTCGTTCACGAGATGGGCGAGCGTTTCGGCGCTCATTAGGCAGAGTGGGGTTCGGGTTTCGCCGAAGAATTCTTGGGTAACCTTGGCGAGGGCATCTCCCGTTTGCTGGAACTTGGATGAGACGACCAGAGCTGCGACAACTTCGCCGCCGGCCTGCTGACGCGTTTTCTGCTTCCTCACATACTCCACTAGTGGTCGCAACTCATCCCAAACGACATTGAATCCGTCCGCTGACGCCTTAGCGTCAACAACGGCGACGTCGAAATCAGGGAGCGCCGCGATCATATCGCTCACTTTTCTGCCGCGTCTGCGCCCGCCCATCCGATTCACCTTCCGGCCTAGGCAGAACTCGAGGCCGTCCGCTACTAAGTCTTCGAAGAGAAGCCAAGCCTCCCCTGACAGTCCGGTCGGTAGCTCGTTACGCGATGCAGTTACAAGTTGCCGAGGAAATTCAGTCGTCAGCACGCGCCATGGGGGAACAGCACCCCCCAATGCATCGAAGAACTCGGTCAAACTCAACTGACCAATCGCTCCCGCAGAAGAGACGAACACAGGAGCACGGTTTTGGTTTCGTGCCGCGTAAGTGATCTCAATAATCTCATTCGCGTCAAACTCGGCTCTATCCGTAATCGCGATCAGTAGTTGAAGACTTGCCCCTAGACGGGTTGTGCGCTCGCACTTGAGCTCGATGTGATTTGGCTGACGATGTGCTCCTGAAAACAGATAGCCTGCTGCCAACAGCGTTCGCGTGGCGAGGCTTACGGTGTCGGAACGGGTGTTCGATGTGGCGTCCATTGAAAAGAGCAGTTCGGGTGTAAGTGGTAAACGTTTCGCTCATGAAAGTCAAGTTAACGCATCTGATACGGCCGACCGCGCGTTTGGAGAGGAAGTAGGCAGCGCTGACAGTTCGATCACGCGTTCAATTCCGGGGATTGGTGGCGAAAACGGAGAGCTCGGGGGTGAAGCCGCGGTCGTCCATTTCGAGGATGGCTTTGACCATGTGGGCGATGTCCTCGGGGCGGAGCTTGGTGGGGTTTTCTTTTTGCTCGAAGCCGGCGACGACCGAGAAACTGGTGAGGACTTCGCTGGGATTGACGAGCATGACGCGGACGTTGTGCTTGCGGAGTTCGGCGCGCCAGCATTCCGTCATGCCGCGAAGCGCGAACTTGCTGGCGTAGTAGGCGGTGCCGGTGGCTGCGCCGGTGAGGCCGGCGGTCGACGAGATGTTGACGATGTTGCCGCGCTGGCGCGCGATGAAGTGCTTTGCGGCGCCGCGGGCCATGAGCATCGCTCCGGTAACGTTGGTGGCGAAGACGGACTCGAAGCTGGCGAGGTCGAAATCCACGAGGTTCTTGAAGACGCCGAAGCCAGCGTTGTTGACGAGAATATCGAGGTCGCCGAATTTTTCGAGGACTTCGCGATAGGTGCGGTCGACGTCGGCTTCCTTGGTGACGTCCGCGCGGATGGCGTGGACTTTCAGGGCGCCGGCGGTTTCTCTAAGGCGGCGGTCGTCGCGGCCGGTGATGGCCACGCGCGCTCCGCTGGCCGCGAGAGTTTGGGCGATGGCGCGTCCGATGCCGCTGCTGCCGCCCGTGATCAATGCCACCGCGTTTTGCAGGTTCATCTTGCCTCCGAAGGAAATTCAGCCGGCGGACGATTGTACTCCAGGCGGAGTGGGACCTGGAGAGAGGAGCGTCAGCTGGGATAACTCAAATTCATGCTGCGATAGAAGCAGCGCAGAGGAAGGCGCTGCGCGCCAGCTCTTATGTCGGAGCTAAAGCTCCGACCCCCTAAACTTCACAACTTTCTTGCACGCCGCTGCGGTGCAGGATGAAGAAAACTTGTTGCGGGTGAGGCTGCGCAGTGGCAGGCGCTGCGCGCCGACCTCTATGTCAGGGCCGAAGCCCTGACCTACACCCCGACCGCCTGGCCTATGGTCTCGCCACGAGCGAGGCCTCAGGGCAAGAAGGCGGCCGCTACGAAAGCGAGACCGAGAGGCAAAGGCGCCCACTTGAAAAGTTGCCGCTACAAAGGCAAAGGCCTCAGGTCTGAAGACCCTTCCCGCGTCAGGGCATGCCTGAGCTACATGGGTCGGCAATCTACGAAGGCAACCGAAAAGGGCCGGCGAAACACCGGCGCTGCGGGACAACGGCGCGCCGCGGCATGGTGCGGCGCTGACTGGAAACGGAATGCAGGCCGCGGATGCCCTTTCCGCCTGCGGCGGACTCAGGATAAAAAGCCGCGCGATGCAAACTTCATCCGCGACGTGCGAAGCCAAGTGGGCCGTCGCTGAAAGCGCGCGCGAAAGCGGCGCCGCGCCGCGGCTCAGGACAAGTGGAATTGAACCTTGACGTCGAGGCGGATGGCAACGGGTTCGCCATCCAGAATTGTTGGCTCGTATTTTCTCTCCGCTACGGCTTTCAAAGCCGAGGCCAAGAGCAAGCCGGGGCCGCTGATCACCTGCACATGCGTGACGTTGCCCTGCTCGTCTATGATTGCTTCGAGGATGACCGTGCCTTCGACATGGGCCTGCCTTGCAATCGGGGAATAAACAACCGGCGGAGCGTAAACCAGACGCGGTTCTCGCATGCCTGTGCTGATGCGAATGGGTCCCTTGGGTTTCGAGGCCGCGGGCGGAGGGGGCGGAGGCGCGGCGAGTGAACCGCCGAGAACGTCGCCCGTGCCGCCGGCTACGCCGCCCGCCATGTCTGAAATCGCGGGCGCGGCGGAACCGATATCCGAGGCGGTCTCCACGATTTTCTTCGGAATGATCATGGGAGCGGTGAGCTGCGGGTGGACGAAGGTCTGCTTGGGCACGACCGTCTGCGCGTGAACGACGGGAGGTGACGGAGCGGCGGGGGGAGGCGGCGCCACCAAGAGAGTTTTCTCGAACTGATGGAGATCGATTGCCTCGGTAAGAAAGAGAGGAACGATCAAGAGCGCGCCGACGACGGCCGCCTGGACGGCGAACGCGATACCCGTTTGCGCGGCGCGCTTGCCGCGAGAACGGGCGTCTTCCTCAAGGATCGCGGTAGCGAAGACGCCGGGTTCGGCGCGCAAAACAGGAGGCGAAGTTGGGAGCGTCCGACGAGGCTGTGAATCGAGACCTAAATTACGCTGCTGAAGTGCGCCTTCATTTGTTGCCGACATATTCATCTCCTTTTCACGTGGAACCGCAGCGACCATGGGGCTTCGTCGGAATCTCAACCGAGATCCAAACCGGGCCCACAGCGCCACCGCTCGTAAAAGCGGCGGAAAATCCCTTCTCCACGTGGAAAAGCGAGATGAAGCAACTACACTTTAAAGTCTTAGACAGTTTGCGGATTGGGCCCGAAAACAGCAAACTCAAAATACGAATCCGTGTGATTGAAGAAGATGATATCGGTCTACGCCGCAGATTTGCGGGCGGTTGCGAGCTAGTTTTTGACCTTCGCCGGATGCTTGTCTGGAAGCTCGAAGACCCAGACGGCCGCGCCGTGATCGGGCGGAAGCTGGATTTCCGGAACGAGCACCGGGAACGTGACACTCTGCGCTCCGCCTGCGCCAACAACCACGGCGAGATACTGCTTACCGTTGACGCTGTAGCTGACGGGGCAGGAGCTCGCCATGTCGTTCAGGCGGATTTTCCAGAGCTCGGCGCCAGTCGCGTCGTCGTAGGCGGCGAGATAGCGGTCGAGAGCGCCGACGAAGACAACTCCACCCGCGGTGTCGAGCGTACAGGTGGTAAGCGGAGCGCGTTGGCGGTCGATCCACAGCACTTTCTTCGTTTCGAGGTTGAAGGCTTCGAGGCGGCCGATTTTTCCGTCCTTGTTGTCGGGGCGCATGCGGATGAACCAGTTCACGCCGGAGGAGAGATTGCCGCGCTGGCCGGCAGGAGCGGGAATCAGGTCCATGCAGGATTCCGTCATCGGAACGTAGACGACTTTCGTTGCGGGATTGTAGGAGCCGGCGATCCATTCGCGGCCGCCGCCGGGATGCGGGCAGATCATGTGCGGCTTGCCGTCTCCGACCACGACGTCCGGATTGATGGTTTTCTCGCCGGTATTCGGATCGATCGCGGTGACCACGTTCTGGATGCCGAGGTCATGGGAGAAAATGTATTTGCCCGTGGCGGCATCCATGCCCTCATAGATTCCCATCTTGCCCGAGGTGACGATCATTTTCCTGCCGCTGTCTTCGCCGGCCAGATGCATCACCTGCTGCTCGAAGGCCCAATCGAGATCCCACTGATCGTTGTGCACGTGCTGAAAATACCAGACGAGTTTTCCCGTGTCGGGATTGAAGGCGAGCGTGCAATCGGTGAACAACCCGTCGTTTGAGAATCCGGCAGCGCGATGCAGCACCGGGCCGGTGTCGTACGTCTGCCCGACGCCAAAGTAGGCGAGGTTCAGCTGGGGATCGTAGCTGCCGGCGGTCCAGACCGAAGCGCCGTTGCGCTTTTCGGCAGGCAGGCCGTTCCAACTGTCGCCGGGATCACCGGGCTGGGCGATGGAATGAAATCGCCAGGCTTCCTTGCCGGTCTCCGCATCGAGCGCCACGATGAAATTGCCGCCGGGCGATTGGCCGGCGAGTCCCTGCATCACTTTTCCCTTGGCGACGAGCGGACCGCCGGTGGTCTGGTAGCCCTTGGTGTAGTCGGCGAGCGCCGAATCCCAGATCACGCTGCCGGTCCTCACATCCAGAGCGACGATGTGATCGTCCGACGTGGGGACGTAGAGGCGATCGCCGTAAAGAGAGAAGTTGCGCTTGACGCTGAGCCGCGCGTCGCTTGGAAGCTGGCGCGAGAACTGCCACAGGAGATCGCCGGTGACGGCGTTGAGCGCCTGCACTTTGTCGCCGTAGCTGTCAACGAAGAGGACGCCATCGTGCTCGAGGGGCGTGGCTTCGTTCTGTCCATTGGGCAGCGACCAGGCCCAGGCGACGCGCAGATCGCCGACGTTGCTCTTGTTGATTTGTTTCAGCGGGCTGAAGCCGTGATCGTCGTAGGTGCGGCGCCAGATCAGCCAGTCGGAGGCGGGTGGGTTAGCAAGCAGCGCATCGGTGACCGGCGAGAATTTTTCGAGCGGATTCGGCAGCACAACCGGCGTCATCGGCGGAGCGAGCGGCGAAAGCGGCATCATCGGTGCGGCGCGCGAGGTGCCTCCCCGGGGAATGGTCATCGCGGCCAGAGCATTTGTGTCGGTGGGCAGCGCCTTTTCGCCCGGCTGCACGCCGTTGGTTTGCAGAATAAATGCGACGAGCTGCGCGGTGGCGTCGGGGCCGAGCGAGCCGGGACTCGCGGGGGGCATCTTCGTGGCGATGAAGGTGAAGAGGGCGGCGGCGTTCTGGCCGCCCCAGTTGAGGCTGAAGGTGGCGCCGCGGAGCGAGCTGGCGAATTCGCTGCCGCCGAGATTCGTGCCGTGGCAGCTGGCGCAGGTTTTCGCGTAGACGTCCTTTCCCTGCGCGGCCTGCGCGGCAGTGAACGTGGCGACATTGCGGCTGTTGCCGATCTGCATGTTCTGCGCGAGAAGCGGCGCGGGCGCGAGAGCCGCGATGAACGCGGCCATCGCGACGAAACAACCAAGCACGGCGAGACGAATGGATTTCTTCTGCGGCCTCATGCTGCCCCCCCGGGAGTTTCGCCGTGCATTGAATCACTATCGAATTGGGAAGACTAGGGGAAATGTTGAGAAGGCATTAGGACTCACCGCGGAGAGGGCGGAGAAAGCCAAAAGACGTAACACAGAGGGCACCGAGAATGCACAGAGATCACAGAGAAATCTTTAGGACCCACCGCACCCTTCGCCAAGAAACTCAGGGCAGGGAGACGCAGAGAACGCAGAGAGAGACGGAGATGAGCCAAAGATTTACCACGGAGGGCACTGAGGATGCACAGAGAAAGCGAGAAGACTTTCTATTGCGAGGGCGGCTGATTCACGGTGAGCAGCGCTTCGACGCGAGCTGTGATTTCGGCTTTCAACTGGCCATTGAAGTCGCCGCTGGCGGGGCTGGCGAAGCCGGCGTGGATGCTTTTCACCAGGCCGTCGCGGCCGATGAAGACCGTGGTGGGCCAGGAGTTGAGGTTGACGAGCTGCGGGATTTTCTTGTTCACGTCGTCGGGATCGCCGCCGACGAGCACCGTGTACCGAATGCCGTAGTGCCAGACGAACGCGCGCAAGCGCGCGAGATCGTCCATCTGCGCAGGCTCCTCAAAATCGAGCGCGACGATTTCGAGGCCGCGGTCGCGGTATCGGTTATAGAGATCGGCGAGGAACGGGGCTTCGTCGTGGCAATTGGGACACCAGCTGCCGGTGATGACCACGAGAACGACCTTGCCAAGGAAGCGGGCGTCGGTATTGGAAACCATGCGCCCAGAGAGATCCGGAAATTTGAACTCGAACGGTTTCTTTACGTCCGCGACGCGCGTGTGCTGCGCGGGATCAGTGGGTTCGGGCAAACCCTTGGCGCGGGCGTCCGCCGGACGATACGCCGGGAGTTCTCTTTTGCCATTGTAGTCATTCAACGTGATGGCGAGGCTGCCGTCCGGCTTCGGCGCGGCCTCCATCACGTACGGACGCTCGCCGGAAAAATGGCTGAGGACAAACTTCCCGTCGCGGAAGCGTCCGGTGAGCGCGCCGGTATCGCCATCGACGCGCAGAATCGCGGCGGAGACGTCCGCACCGGACTGCCGCACGATGAATCGCCACGCGGACTCGCCCTTGGGACTCTTCACTTCAATTTCCCAGAGGCCGCCGATTGAAGGAACGCTGCCCGCGGGCGGTTCCGGCTGAGGAACGAATCGCTTCGCCTGAAAAGACAGAGTTCTGGGCGCGCCGGGGTCGAACTTGCCTTCGATCGTGCCCTTCAACTCGCCGCCTTCGAGGCTGGCATCCAGCCTTTCCGCGTACTGGTCGAAGTTGAGGCGGACGGCGTCGCGCAGTTGGCGTCCACTGGTGGAAGTGACGCGCTCGTCGCCATTGATGAATGCGCCCTGGAGCTTTTCGCCTTTGCCGGAAATATCGATGCGGAAGGGAATGGTCATGCCGTCCACGATGACGGTGCCTTCCCACTGGCCGGCGACGGATTGCGCGGCCGCCGAAATGGCGAAGGTGGACCACGCGAGAACGCCGAGCGAGGCGAGTGCGATGCGAGATCGAGCGCTCATGCGGGTTCCCTTCGCGGGGATTGTATCAGCAGTTCGGCGGGTGAGGCGTGCGCAATCAGCAGTGGCTCACGGCTGCGGTTAGGTTTTTGAATCTTGGCCTGTGCGCATTTTCCAGACGATTTGCCGCAACATGCCGAGCCAGATGACGGCGTCGCGGGCGGGCAGATTCAGGCGGCGGACCAGGCGGCGAATGCGCTGGTCCGCGTCCGCCACGCGCCGCAATTCGAGAAAACCGCTCAGGTGGAGCGCGTCGAGAAGCATCGTCGTGATTCGCTCCACTTCGTCCGCGGCCGCGGACGGGAGTTTTTCGTGCAGGCGCGGAGTTTTGGAGTCGCGAACCAGTTCGTAGAGACACACCGCGACGGCCTGGCCCAAATTCATGGAGATATTCGCGTCGGAGGTGGGCACGCGAAGGAGCCAGTGGCAGTGGCTCATATCGTCGTTCGAGAGGCCGAATTTCTCCGAACCGAAAAGGAGCGCGACTTTGTTTTTCCCGAGCCGGCCGCGGATCAGGCGAGCGCCGTCTTCCAGACGCCGGAGAGGCTGCTGCAAAGTCCGGTGGCGGACGGCAGTGGTCCCGACGACCAGCGTGCAATCGGCCACGGC
>JARLGK010000097.1 GCA_031296075.1 Candidatus Acidiferrales bacterium | reverse complement strand
CTTGTCCTCGCGAAACGCCACGCGAGCCGCCACGTTGCCGCTTCCGTGGTGAGCGTGGACTCTGGCGCCATCCTTGATCGCGTGAGTCGCCCGGGGAGAGATCCCCATGAGCACATCGAGAACATTACTTGGCCCGCCAAAATCGTTCAGTGTGATCACGTCGCCACGATGAATATCTTCGACGGCGTCGAGCGACAAGTTGAGGGCCGTCCGCGTACCGGGGCCGCTCATTTCCACGTCGCGGCCATGCGACTGAATATTGCGGACGCGCGCGGTCTTCCCCGACGGCTGAATCACGACTGTTTGACCGCGACGCAGCGCGCCGCCATTCAAAGTGCCGGTAACCACCGTGCCGATTCCCTGAAGCTTGAAAACTCGGTCCACGGGCAACCGCGGCTTCCCGATATCCGCCTGCGGAGAAGCATCTGCCAGAACACGCGCGAGCGCAGCCTTCAACTCGTCGAGTCCGCGTCCGTTGACAACCGACGTCGGGACGATTGGCGCATCGGCGAAGGGCGTCCCGCCCAGTTTTTCACGAATCCGGGCGGTTGCACTCTGCTCGTCTGGCGTTAGATCGACTTTAGTCAGCGCGACCACGGCACGGCCGACGCCAAGGTAGGCGAGGATTTGGAGGTGCTCTTCCGTTTGCGGCATCCAGCCATCGTCGGCCGCGACGACCAAGAGCGCCAGATCAATTGAACCGACGCCCGCGACCATGTTCTTCACAAAATCTTCGTGGCCGGGAACGTCAACGATGCCGAGCACTATCGATGAAGTCGGGTCTGTGGGATCGGGCAGTTCCAAGTGCGCAAAACCGAGATCGATGGTGATCCCGCGCAGCTGCTCCTCCGGCAGGCGGTCGGGATCGGTGCCGGTCAGCGCTTTGATCAGAGCGCTTTTACCGTGGTCCACGTGGCCCGCGGTGGCGAGAATGAAATGCCGGATGCCGGACATCAGGTGATTCTCCCACCGAGGAGTCTAGAGCCGCATTCGCGGACGCTCATGGGTTTGGTTCTCAACTTCCGCTAGCGACACACGACGCGGATGGCGGCGATCAATTCCGCATCCTGTCGCGGGAAAATCGTGCGTAGGTCGAGCTTCACGCTGCCCCGCGCGACGTAGCCGATCACCGGCACCGCGTGGTCCCGAAGACGGGCGGCAATCTCTTGCGCCTTGATCGTGTTGTGGACCAGATCGAGTGTGACCGATGCAATCACGGAACGCGGTAATGTTCCCCCGCCGATTTGCGCCTTCCCTTCACCTACGCTCGCCTTGATCGGCAGTCCGTTGAGCGCAGATCTGATTCTCTCGCCGCGCAAGCGGAGTTGGTCAATCGGCGCATGCACCATTTCGAGGACCGGTATTCCCTGCTGCCCGCGCATATAGATATCAGCTGTCGCCTCGAGCGCGGACAGGATCAGCTTGTCGCAACGCAGCGCGCGAAAGAAGGGATCGCTCTTGAGCGCAGCGATCAGTTTCGCCTTGCCGGCGATCACACCGGCCTGCGGGCCGCCCAGCAGCTTGTCTCCACTGAAACAGACCAGGTCAACTCCACGACGTATCACTTCCGACGGCGTCGGCTCGTGCTCAAGACCCGCGATTGTTTCGGTTTCGACCATGGCGCCGCTGCCGAGGTCCTCGACGAATGGCACTCGCTTCTTGCGCGCCAGCTCCGCGATCTCCTCGGCCGGCGCCGACTCGACAAAGCCGCCCATGAAGAAATTGCTGCGATGCACTTTCAAGATCAGAGCTGTCTCGGGGCCGATCGCGCGGGCATAGTCCCGCAGAGACGTCTTGTTGGTCGTGCCGACCTCGTGCAGCTTCGCACCGCTGGATTCCAGAATGTCCGGAATCCGAAATCCGCCGCCGATCTGGATCAATTCGCCGCGAGAAATGATGACTTCGTTCTTCGGAGGTGGAGTCCGATGGGCCCCGTTGCGCCCGCGGCGTTGGGAGACTTCTGTCCCGGCCTGGCAGAAATGCCTCAAGATGAGAACAAGCGCGGCGGCGTTGTTGTTGACCACGGTGGCAGCCTCGGCCGCGCAAAGCACCGCAAGGCTTTGCTCCAGATAGGCCGCGCGTCCGCCTCGCGTGCCACCAATCAGACCGTATTCAAGGTTGCTGTAATTCGATCCGATGCTCGACATTGCGCCGATGACGTCCGGTCCGAGCGGCGCGCGCCCGAAGTTCGTATGTATGAGTATCCCCGTGCCGTTTATGAGCGGACGAATGCGAGAGGCGCTCAAATCGCGCAACGAGTCGCGCATGGAAGCGAGCACGGCATCAAACGCAGGAACCGACTTCCGTTTGCGAAGCTCTGCGAGTTCCCTGCGCACCATCTCGAGGACGATCGGGCGGGGCACGCCGGTATCGCCGAGCGCCTGCAGGACTTTTTCCACGGCCGGAATTGCGCGCAGTTCAGACTGCTTCATGCACTGACCCGTATCCGAGGTTTGCTGGAACGCACGATGCGGCCGATGACCGCGGCGCAGAGGGCGTGCGACTTCGCGAGGCGCTTCAAAACGGCGCGCTGATTTTTCGGGGGCACACAAAGCAACAACCCGCCGCTGGTCTGGGAGTCCGTTAGCAGCGTTTTCTGAGAGTCGGTCACTCCATCCCACTCCGTGAATTCATTCGCATAGGAGAGATTGTCGCGACTACCGCCGGGGATGCAATTGGCGGCAATGAGATCGAACACTTCGCTGCTGATCGCTGGCACGCTCACCGCGGAAATCTCGGCGCCCACTTTGCTTGAGGCGCACATCGCGCCCAAATGGCTCAGGAGACCAAAGCCGGTCACGTCCACCGCAGCTCGAACGAGCCCACGCTCTGCCACATCAGCCCCGACGGTATTGAGGTGTGTCATCACTTCGATGGCCTTCCGTTCGAGCGCCCGCGACGTCAATCCGCGCTTGATGCCCGTGGTGATGATGCCCGTGCCGATCGGCTTGGTAAGGACGAGCAAATCCCCGGGGCGCGCGTTGGCGTTGGTCATCATGCGGCGCGGCGAAACCATCCCTGTGACAGCGTACCCAAAAATCGGCTCTGGAATCTTAATCGTGTGGCCGCCGATCAGAACGCATTTTGCTTGCCGAATCTTTTCTGCTCCTCCACGCACGATCTGGTTCACCGTCTCGAGCGGCACGATATCGGCCGGCATGCCCACGATGTTCAGCGCTGTAAGTGGTCGCCCTCCCATGGCATAAACGTCGGACAGCGCGTTCGTCGCGGAGATTTGACCGTACCAATGCGGATCGTCGACGATCGGCGTGAAGAAGTCCGTGGTTTGCACGAGCGCGCGATTGCGGTCCAGGCGATAGACGCCGGCGTCGTCCCCGGTGGCCGCGCCGACCAGGACGTTTCGGTCCTTCAGCAGAGGTACCTGGCGCAGAACCTCCGTCAGAGCCTGGCGGCTGAGTTTGGAGGCGCAGCCAGCGCAGGAGGAAAGCGCAGTCAGCTTGAGGACCTGGTCAGTCGACATCATCGATCACCATTCGCCGAATCCTCGGTAGAAGTTGGCGGAGAGGGTAGGAATCGAACCTACCCCCCGACACGAAGTGTCGGGGCGACGGTTTTGAAGACCGTGACGACCACCAGGCACGCATCACTCTCCAATCGAACGACGGCGAGACGGAAAGGCAAGACGAGGCCAGTAATGTATCTCTGGAAAACGGGGCCTGACTTCGACGCCCGGCGACGCCCACCCAAGACCTATATAGCGATTTCCGAGCGGTCACGCAATCGACATTTATCCGCAACGCGCCAGCTTCAAGCGAAAAGCGATTTTAGCTATTGCGCGAGAAACGAGCAACCGGCGGGACGCCTCGGCGAGTTTTAAACTCTGGCTCAATCCGCCGAAGTAACCTCGCCCGGCTTCAGGGGACCGCGCGCCCGTTTTCGTTTCCAGACATAATCCTTGCGCACTTTTTCCTGGTTTTTCTTCACCTGGCTCTTGATTTCGGCGAACGCGACCTTCGCCCCCGCGCGGGAATCCGCGCCGAGGCCCGTTGCTCGTAGCGACCCGGTAGGCAGTGTGAGGTTCAAGGAAAAGCCGTACTCGGTCCGGCGCGGCGTTTTCCCCAGCGAGCAGTGAAGCTGCACCAGATCGGGATCGCAACGTTTCAACAGGCGATCCAGTTTGTCGATATGGCGCCCGCACTCCATCTCAACGGACTCGCAGGACCCAGCTTCGATTTGACTGTAGGTAATTTTCATTCGAGCAACTTTTGGCGACCTGAAGTAACCGACGCACAGCGGCACATCCAGAGTAGCGCCGCGGGATGCGCGGAGCAACCACGAACGCGACAAGCGCTCCGATTGACACGCCTAAGGAGAGCGTCATACGCTCGGTTTGAGACGCGCGAACGATTGCTCATGACCTCGAAATCCAATTCCGACGGCGCGAAGCACGGCCGGGTCCTCGTGGGCCCGGCCGGATGGTCCTACTCCGATTGGAATGGAATCGTTTATCCCTCGAGACGGCCGCGCGGATTCCATGAGGCCACTTATCTCGCCGAATTCTTCGACACGATCGAGATCAACACGTCGTTCTACAATCCCCTCCGCCCGGAACTCGCGGCACAGTGGGTCGAGCGCGTCTCCGGTAATCCGCATTTTCTATTCACTGCCAAGCTCTGGCAGAGGTTCACGCATGAAGAGGGAGCCACTTCCGCCGACGAACTATCGGTTCGCATGGGCTTTGACGTGCTTCGCTCCGTCGACCGCCTGGGAGCCGTTCTGCTGCAGTTCCCCTTTTCGTTTCACAATACGCCCGAAAATCTTATTCGTTTGAAAGGGATCATCGGGACCTTCAGTGACTACCCGCTCGCGGTTGAAGTCCGGCATTCGTCCTGGGCCCAGCCCGGGTTCTATGACTTTCTGCACGAGCGTCACGTCGGAATCTGCAATATTGATCAGCCCTTAATCGGCCGCTCGATTAGGCCCGGCGAGCGCACCACGTCCGCGCTGGGTTACGTCCGGCTCCACGGGCGCCGCGACGACACGTGGTTCAGCGACGATCCGGAAATGCCCAGCCACGAGCGCTACAACTATCTCTACTCCGAGGAAGAACTCGCACCCTGGGCTCGGCGAATCGAGCACGTGGCGGCACACACCAAGACGACATTCGTGGTTACCAACAATCACTTCGAAGGCAAGGGCGTCGTCAACGCGCTGCAGTTGATCCACATGC
The DNA here is from genome assembly GCA_031296075.1 of Candidatus Acidiferrales bacterium. Classification (GTDB taxonomy): domain Bacteria; phylum Acidobacteriota; class Terriglobia; order Acidiferrales; family UBA7541; genus Palsa-295. Next base: position 25,716 of record JARLGK010000097.1, on the reverse strand, counting down.
TGACGCACAGCAAGGTCCATGTTCCGGAGACGCTCCGCCATCGCTACCCGGAGCTCGAAGCCATAGCGGACGCTCCGGCGAGCGAGCCTACGCTCTTCCCTCTTCCTCCCAAGTAGCCGGACGGCACACACACTTCCGCGCGCGGAAATACCGTGAATGGAAATTTGAAAGTAACTACTTCTTGAAGAGATTCTCGAAGGCCGTGCGCGCGTCGTTGGGCTTGGCCACAGGAGCGGCAGCTGCGGCGTTCGTGGCGTAGGTTACGGGCGACGTGTCTTTTTCCACCGTCATGCGGAACTCGAAGAACGTGCAGCCGTTCTTGGCGTCCTTCTTCGCAATTCGCTCCGGGATCGGTTGCGTGCACTCGAATTGTTTCCCGGTGTCGAAATGAACGCACTGCTTGCAGGAATGCAGCTCAAAATTGCAGCGAGGGCATGCGCCGTTTTGATCGAAGCCGGGAGCCAGCACCGCACCGCAGCTTGAACACCGCGCCCTCATTACCGTTCCGACCATCCGGGGAGTGCGCGGCCCAAGCATGTCCTGCTTCGGACGCGGCTCGCTCGGCCGGTCGGTGCGCTCCGTGCGCGCACGCTTCTTTTCTTCGGCTTCGCGGTCGGAATAACCCCGCTGCCTATACTTCCGCTCCATGAAAATCCTCCTGGGGGTTACCCTATGATACCCCGGAACGCCCTGCGTCAAACGGCAACTTCCCGTAGAGTACGAAAAGGCAATGTGACCGCTGCCCTGCGCAACCAACCAACGTCAGCGCGGTGGAATTCGGTCCACTCAGGATCCCACCGCAATTTTTCGCTTTGCCCAAATCTTCGACAGTCCCTCGAACGGCAAATCTGGTTGCAGAAATTCTTGCGGCCGGCCAAACGCGGCCAGGACCGCCTCCGCCGCCATGTAGCCGCTGCGTACGGCCCCTTCCATCGTGGAGGGCCATCCCGTGCGCGTCCAATCGCCCGCCAGAAACAGATTCGCGATTTCCGTTTTCTGCGAGGGGCGCCAGCGGTCCACGCCCGGTTCGGGTGAAAAAGTCGCGCTGATCTCCTTAATCACCGTGGCCTTTTCGAGTTGGGCCTCGCTCGAGGCGGGAAGGACGTCCGCAAGCTCGCGCCTGCATAGATCAATGATCTCCTGCCGGGAGCGCGGAACCAAATCATACGACGCGCTGATGACCAGCTGCAGGTACTGACCGCGCGCACCGGTCTCCCCGTACAAGAGCGTCTTGTTGAATACCCACTGGGTCGTGTGGTCGAGCAGGGTCAGAAACGGCTCCTTCATTACCGGACGATCAAACCAAAAGTGAACGCCGGTGATCGGCGAACTTCGAATTTTCCGCAACCCCTCGAGCGACCCACCGGGCTCGCCAAATTCTTTCGGCAGTAATCCGAGCAACACGTTGTGCGGCACGGCGACGACGCAAGCATCCGCTGAGACCTCCGAGCCGTCTTCGAACACCGCTCCAGCAAACCGGCCGTCCCGGATACGAATCTCGCGTACTCCCGAGCGCAAACGCACAGGACCGCCGCGACGCGCGATCGCTTCGCGGCACCCTTCGTAAAGTTCTCCGAGCGGCACCGAAGGAATGCCGACGCGATAGCCGCCGCGGCTGCCAAGAAAGGCTTTCCAGAAAACGTCGATTCCGTAGCGCGCGTCGGTTCGCGCTAGTTCCTCATCGAGCGCACTGACTAGCACGACGCGCCAGAATCGCTCGATCGCGCCCTGCGTCTGCTTCATCCGGCGCAGCCATTCGAGCATCGAAATTGAGTCAATGCCGGAAGACCGGCCGCCCGACCACGCGATGGCCAGAATCGCCTTTGCGATCCCCCACTTGTCCGCGAAGGTGAGCGCATCGAAGAAAAGAAACGAAGGCGCCATGTGCAGCGGCGGAGGAAGCTTCGACGCCTCCATTGTCGAGCGCCGGCCCTTGCGATCCACGAAATAGAGCTTGTCGTAGAAACGGATCTTGCCGCCGGCCCCGGCGCGGCGATAGAAATCGGCAAGATTCGTGCAACAGCCGAGGGTGACGTGCTGGCAGTTGTCCACTTCGGTGCCGTCCGGCAGCGTGTAAGAAGTGGCGCGCCCGCCCAGGTGCGGACGCTTTTCGAGTAACTGGACTTCGAGTCCCGCTTCAGCCAGCGCGACGGCTGAGGCCAGGCCCGCCAGACCGCCGCCGATCACCAGAACGCATTGCGAGGGCATCCCTCTTCCACCAGCCCGTCATCCCAGCCGTCAGGAGAAATTGGATTTTTTCGGCGCTCGACAAGGAGACGCGCGAAGAGAACACATCGAACCCGCGCTCTTCGATCCGCGCGAGCAAGCTGCTGTATGTCCGTATCAATGCCCAGAGAGTCGCGCGGCTGTTCGGATCCACCTGCGCCACTAGCGGAGCGCCTTCTTCATAGAAGCGCCAGACGCGATCCGCCTCGAACGCGAGCAGCTCGCGGAGCTGCGGCGTCAGGGGCCCGCGTAAATCCTGTTTGCGAACACCGAACCGATCGAGATCCTCGAGCGGCAGATAGACGCGGCCCATCTCGTAATCGCTCTGCACATCGCGAAGAATATTCGTGAGCTGGAACGCCAGGCCGAGGCGTTCGGCCAGGTCCGGCGCGCGCGGATCGCGGAAGCCGAAAACGTGCAAACAGGTGAGCCCCACCGTGCCCGCCACACGGTAGCAGTATTCCGAGAGCCGGTCGAATGTAGCATAGGACGCCACCGTCAGGTCCATTTCCGCGCCCAGAATTAAATCATGGAAATACCGGGTAGGAATTTCAAAGCGCGCAATCGTGTCGGCGAGCGCGGGAAGAACAGCATGGCCTTCGGTGTGGCCCGCGGCTGCTTCATCAAGCAAGCCCCGCCAACGCGCCAAGCCACGGCGCTTCGACTCGACATCACCCGGCTCGTCCGACACATCGTCCACCAGGCGCATGAAGGCATACAGCGCACAAAGTGCATTGCGCTTGTTCTTCGGGAGGCCGAAGAACGCGAGATAGAAGCTGCTGCGAGCCGCCCGCGCGATGCGGTTGCACTCGGCGTAGGATGCGGCCACATCGTGAGATTCACGTGCAACCACGCCGACGGACAATCCCGCGAGCCCGACATCTCGCGGGACCGAGGATGCAGGAGCCAAGGGACTTTCTTTTTCCGAGCTAGCCGAACGCGCAAACGCTCGCGAGCCGAGCGCCCGACCGAGCAATTGGACCTTGGTCCATTTCGACAGCGACGGACGGTGCGAAAGCGTGTTGTATCCGGATGCTTCGACGGCGTCCAGGATAGCCATTCCGCCGCGACTGAAAAGCTCGATATCCGTACGCAGTCCGCCATCGACGCGATGGGCCAAGGGGAGCCCTGCATCAAACACCTCGCGCGTTCGCGCTATCAACGACTTCATAAGCGCCACGTAACGCGCGTCAAATCGCCGCGCGACGATGTCCGCTTCGGTCAATCCGTGCTTTGCCAGTTCTTCGAGTGGAATGTAGATGCGGCCCTTCCCGAGATCCAGCGAAACATCCTGCCAGAAATTTGCCAGCTGCAGTGCCGTGCAGGTGAAATCCGAAAGCCGCTGGCGTTCCTCGTCGCGATAATCGCAGAGATGGAGCACCAGGCGCCCGACTGGATTCGCCGAATAGGCGCAATACCCGAGAACATCGCCCCAGGTGGCGTACCGCTGGATCTTCTGGTCCTGTCGAAAAGCGCGCAGCAGGTCCAGGTACAGGCGAAGTGGCGTGTGTTTCGCGCGGACCGTCTCGCGCAGCGCGATGAGGACCGGGTGGGACGGCTCCTCGCCATGACGCCAGCAGTGACGCAGATCCTCTTCCCAGGCATTCAGCAGCTCAAGCGCACGGGCCGGATCGGGAATTTCGTCTCCGAGGTCATCCGACCAGCGGCAGTAGGCGTAGACGTTGTAAAAATGCTGGTGCAGCTCCCGGGGAAGGAGCCAGGAAACCACGCCGAAATTCTCGTAGTGGTGCGTGGCGAGCCAGCGCGTATAGTGCTGAGCTTCTTCGGCGCTGCAGCCTTCGGGCGGCAGGTTTCGCGCGATTTCGAGTTCGGGAGCGGGCAACATCAAATCGGTTGGTGGAAGAACCGTGGCGAAAAAATTGGAAGACGCTCAGGGAATAATGGCTGTCTTCAGTTCGCCATTGCGATTCTTCATGTGCTGAAAGACGCCAGGAAGGTCCGCGAGCGGCACTTCGCCGGTGATGAAGTCGCTGGCGCGAATCTCTCCACGCACGATCGTATCGAGCGCTTCCCGAATGAATCGCGGCGTATGGTGAAACGTGGATTTGATGGCGATCTCGGAATAGTGCAGCGCCGCAGGGTCGATTCGTACTTCCGTGTTCCGCGGGCAGCCGCCGAAAAGGTTGACGGTTCCGCCCTTGCGCACCATCTGGAGCGCCCATTGCCAGGTAACCGCCTGGCCGACCGCTTCGATCACAGCGTCCGCACCCCGGCCGCCTTCGGTCAACTGGCGCACCGCGCTAACGGGGTCGTCGATCTTGGAGACGTCGTACGCGGCAACCGCGCCCAGGCGCTCGGCGGCGCGAATCTGACTATCACGCTTGCCGACGGCGATCACGCGCACATGCCGGCTCGAAAGAGTGCGAATGAATTTCAGCCCGATGGGCCCGCAGCCGATGACGACCACGGTGTCGCCATCATGGATTCCGGTTTCATGGACTCCACGCAGCACGCAGGCGAGAGGCTCGACGATCGCCGCGTCGAGAAACGAAACGCTATCGGGAATCTCCAGCATGTTTTCGCGGACGATTCGACCCGGAATGCGGATGTATTCGGCGTACGCCCCGTTGTTAAACAGCAGGTCCTCGCAGAGATTGGGCTGGCCCTTGCGGCAAAAGAAGCACTGATTGCAGGGCGCGGAATTCGAGGGAACCACGCGCATGCCCTTGCGGACGCCGCCGTTGACCGCGCTCCCCTTCTCTTCAATCGTTCCCGAAAGTTCGTGACCGAAAAGCGCGGGAGGCTGAATCATCCGCTCGTGAAAACCCTGCTTCCAGACTTTCAGGTCCGTTCCGCAGGTGAGCGCGACTTCCACGCGCACCAGCACGTCGTCCTCCGCCAGACGCGGGATATCCACGCGTTCGATCTTTACGTCCTCGGAGCCGTAAAGGACCGCCGCCGTCATGTGCCCGTTTTTTTCGGATCTGCTCATTCGTGCGCGATCATTACTTTCAGGGTATCGTGTTTCGGGCGCGCCGCCAATTCCAGCGCGTCTGCAATGCGCTCCAGCGGAAAGCGATGCGAGATCATCTCCCGCAAAGGCAAGCGGCGGCCGAAAACCAGCGCCGCTGATTCCTCTTGCTCGCCGACCGAAGCGCTGTAACTGCCGAGAATTTCCTTCTCTTCGACTCCCACCGCCGCAGCCGGAAACTCGAGCTGCAGGACAGGGTCGTTATGAGCAAACAGTAGCACGCGTCCGCCCGGCCGCGCGATACCCAGCGCCTCCGGGACCAATGCCGGGTTGGGCACAGCCAGAAGAACCGTGTCCGCGCCGCGCCCGCCGGTCCGGCGCCGGATTTCATCCGCGAGATTTCGTTCCGCGGGGTCGAATGATTCCGTGGCGCCGAATCGCACACTCGCGGCACGCCGCCCATCCATCGGATCACTGGTATATACCGTCGCCCCTTCGTGCTTGGCGAGCATCATCAGGAGCATGCCGATCGGCCCCTGGCCAATCACGAGAATCGCCTCGCCGGGAGCGACCCGCGCCTTGCGGACGGCCTTCAAGCACGTATTTACCGGCTCGACGAAAGTGGCTTCCTCGAAGGTCACGTCCGCGGGCAGCGCGATCACCCCGCGCTCGACGATCCAGGGCATGGCGCGAACGAATTCCGCGAATCCGCCGCCATTGGGATCGAAGCCGGCGGTCAGCCCGACTTTCTTGTAGCCCGCGCATTGCGAGAACAGTTTCTTCTCGCAGTAGAAACAGGCGCCGCAAGGAATGTGATGAAAGCTGACGACACGATCGCCGGTCTTGAACTTTGTAACGCCCGGGCCGGTCTTCACGACGGTACCGGCCAGTTCGTGACCTAGAATCTGAGGCGGCTCGATAAAGCCGTGGTGAATCTTCTTAATGTCGGTGCCGCAAATGCCGCACGCCGCCACCCGAAAGAGCACTTCTCCCGCGCCGATTTCAGGAATCGGCACGCGTTCGACGACCACGCGACCCTTGCCGCGGTAGACGCCGGCGCGCATCTGGCCGCCGCTGCGCGGCTCGAATTCCGACGATCCGACCTGCGTGACGGTGTGGCTCATATGGCCAGCGCCTCGGCCTTGGCAAGTTCCGGCAAAGGGCCTGACGCCATCTGCTGAATATACGCATCGAGACATCGCGCCAGAGCCGCCGCCGCACGTTCGCTTTCATTGGCAAGCCGTATCAATCCGGCGATGCGGCCCGGCCGGCGAACAACCTGCCCGATAACTTTCGGAATGCTGACGGCGCCTCGCTCGTCGAATACGCCGTCAAAATCGAGCGGCAGATTCGAATCGGCGCCATCGCTGATGGCTCGAATCGCAACGGACCGAATCCCCCGCTGCCCGGCCGCCGCGAGGACGTACAAGCTCTCCATATCGACCGCATCGCCGGATGTGCTTAGGGCGCGCTTCTCTTCCGCCGTCGATATGACCTGGTCCGTGACCAGAAATTTGTCGACGATCTTCGCACCGGATGCCTCCGAGCGCGATACCAACTCCGCGTCGCTGTGAAAAAGTCTCGTAGCTCTGACGTCAGCGACCATGCGCGCCGCCAGAACATCACCCGGAGCATAGCCTGGCTTCAGAGCGCCCGAGAGGCCCGACGCGATACAAACATCGGGATCGTGGTCAAAGGCATGAGCGAGAGCACGCTGGGTTGCGAATCGGCCCGCCCCGGTGAGAACGACGCGTACGTCGCGAAGACCGACCTGGGCGACGTAGGTCTGATCCCACGCGTCCACGGAAACGCGTTCGAAACGCCGCAACCTGCGCCACGGTGCAAATTCATTTGCGAGCGCAAATGTAATGAGGACTTTCATATCTGAAATCTCAAACGACCGCTCGAATGATCCTTCTCTAACTCAGGGGCTCAATCCCCCGCTTATAAGTCACACCGGCATCGCAACGAACGTCTCGGAAACCCTAAGCTAAGTATTAAGTTCCTATATAGAGTATCAAAAAGCTACGCGGCTTGCGCGTGCGCGACCGGTTTTGTTCCTGCGCGGCCTCGAATATAGCCATGGTCCCTGTACCACCGTACGGCGCGCTCCAGGGCCGACTCGACGGCGCCGGGCAGATAACCCAGCTCCCGTTCGGCCTTGTCGCTTTCGACGAACATGCGGTGGCGCGATATCCTCACGCCTTCAACCGGAATTTGCGGCTCGCGGCCGGTCAGCCGCGAGAAGAACTCGTCCGCGTAACCGGCTGCGAGCGCCACGGCATGGGGCAGCCGCACGCGCGGCGCGGAGCGCCCAGTGATGGCTGCGAGGGCGTCCAATATCTGTTTCAGCGTCATATTGCGCGCACCGAGAATGTAGCGTTCGCCGATGCGGCCCTTTTCAGCGGCAAGCAAGTGTCCGGCGGCGGCGTCCTCGACCGCCACGAGGTTCAAACCCGTGTCCACGTATGCCGGCATCCTCCCGTTCAGATAATCGACGATGATGCGGCCCGTGGGCGTCGGCTTCCAATCGCCCGGCCCGACCGGCGCCGTAGGATTCACAATGACCACGGGAACACCTGCGGCGGCTGCCTTGATCGCTTCGAGTTCGGCGAGAAATTTCGAGCGCTTGTAATGCCCGATCATCTGGCTGAGAGTCCCGTGGGTACCCTCGTTGGGAAGAGCATCGCCGTGGCCCGGAACGGCAATGGTCGCCACGGTGCTCGTATAAACAATTCTCTCGACGCCCGCATGGCTCGCGACTTCCAGGAGCCGGCGCGTGCCCTCGACATTTGTATCGTAGATTTCATCGGGATTCCGCGTCCACAACCGGTAGTCAGCCGCTACGTGGAACACCCGGCGGACGCCCTTCATCGCTAGGTCGAGCGACGCCATGTCCTGCAAATCGCCCACCACGCGCTCGGCGGCCAGACCATCAAGCGCCTGGAGATTGCTGGTGCTGCGGATCAGAACGCGGACAGAATGACCTGCGGTGACAAGTTGGCGGGCAACATGGCTCCCAAGGAAGCCCGTGGCGCCCGTGACGAGCGTGGTCATAAATTGCGGAATGCCTCGTTGGCCTGTCTCATCAACGGTCGCTGGCCGGTTGCATCTCATCCGCGGCGACTTGAACGCCGATGAATCTTTGCCGGCCTTGGCGCAAATTATCGTAGCGCGCCAGCGCGTACAGCGGGAAAGAATTCCGGTACAGGTGATACTTCAGATAGAACACCTGTGGGAAGCCGGTGCCCGTGAATTCCGGTTCATCCCATGTGCCGTCATCATTCTGATGCGATACGAGCCAGTCCACCGCGCGTTCGACTGCAGGATTGTCCGCGCCAACCACGGCGAGCAAACCGATCAGGCCCCACGCCGTCTGCGAGGCAGTGCTCTTCCCTTTGGCTTTCAGTGACGGATCGTAATAGGAGAGGATGGATTCGCCGAATCCTCCGTCGGAATTTTGCACCGAACGCAGCCATTCGGCGGCGCGCCGGCATTCCGGAAGCGATTCGAGGCCCACGGTTTCGAGCGCGCGCAAAACGCCGCTCGTGCCATAGACGTAATTGACGCCCCAGCGGCCGAACCACGAACCATCGGCGGTCTGGTCGTGACGCACGAACGCGGCCGCGCGCTCGATCACCGGATGCGTCGCGGACCATCCCATCTGCCCAAGACACTCCATGGCGCGGGCGGTGACGTCCGCGGTGGAAGGGTCGAGCATCGCATTGTGGTCGGCGAACGGAATGTGGTTGAGAAAATCGAGATTGTTTTCGTGGTCGAACGCTCCCCAGCCACCGTCGGAATTCTGCATGCTCACGAGCCAGGCAAGACCACGGCGGATCGAAGCGCGCAGCCACGTGGGTTCCGGATCCGCCACGCGCCCCAGCGCCATCAGGACAAACGCAGTGTCGTCCACATCGGGATAGAAGTCGTTGCGGAATTCGAAAGCCCAACCGCCCGGCTCCGCATCGCGATTTTTCACCTGCCAATCGCCGGGCCCGAGGATTTGATTGTCCACCAGCCATCGGGAAGCGCCCAGAAGCGAGGGATGCGCGGGATCGACGCCCGCCTCCTCGAGCGAAACCATGGCGATGGCCGTGTCCCACAACGGAGAAATGCAGGGCTGGACGCGCAAAGTGTCCGCTTCCTCAATTTCGTAGCGGGCCAGAAAACGAATTTCGCGAGCCAGCAGAGGATCGGTCGTATCACCGCCTTCGGCCGCTAGCGCGAATATCGAATTCATCATCGCGGGGTAGATCGTGCCAAGACCTTCGCTGCGTTCCAGCCGCTCGAGCATCCAATTGCGAGCCAGCGATAGCGCGACCCGCCGGAAAGGCTTCCAGGAGAGGCCCTCGTAGATCCGCACGCCCCGGCCAAGTGCCAGGAAGACATTCTTCCAGGAGACAACGCGCTTGTCCCATCTGAGCGATGGCGGCATGGCGCCTCGACTCCGGAAAAGCTCGTCAACCGTGATGCCTTCCGGCAGGCGCCAGGAGGGCTTGTGCGCGTAAACAATCGCGAGCGGAATCACAATGCCGCGCGTCCACGACGACATTTCGTACAAATTGATCGGGAACCAGTCCGGCAGGAGCATCAACTCAGGCGGAATCGCAGGAACCAAACTCCAGTCAATGGCGCCAACCATGGCCAGATAGAAACGCACGTAGGAGTTCGTGGCCTCCAGACCGCCGAGCTCGTGAATTTTGGCGCGGGCCCGCTGAAGGTTAGGAGCCGTGGCCGCGTCTCCTGCCAGACGAAGCGCCACCCAGGCCTTTACGGTCGCATTCAGCTCCGCCGGACCGCCGTAGAAAATATTCCATCCGCCATCGGGAAGCTGCCGGTCGCGGATATACTTCGCGAGCTTCGCGGTTTTTGGCGATTCCAAATCGCCCAGGATGTGGAGGTAGAGAATGTAATCGGATTCTAGAGTGGTATCGGCCTCAAGCTCGCCCCACCAGTAACCTTCCTGGCTTTGGGCCGAAAGCATCCATTTGACGCTGCGGCTGACGGCTTGTTCGACCGGCGAATCGGCGCTACGGCGAGGAGCCGTGGCCGTTCCGTGCGTCGCGCCAGCGTTCGGCAGTTCCACTCGAAGTCTGGCCTCTGGTGCCATCCACCCCTCAGACATAAGTTGTCATCGATGACCCGGCGGTACCCGCCAGTCTACACTTCCAGAAGATCCGCCGAGTGCCCAATCTCCCGGTATTGCAGCTAGTTACGGGCCAAGCCTGCATTATTATCTTTGGTATCCCGCCCGGGGTCAACTGAAAACCCACCATCAATTTCCAGTTAGAACTTTTGATTCAGATGGCACGAAACGCCATTTAGCTGCCTGAAGGCGACCGTCAAAGTGACTTTGAGACAGCAGGGAGGAACGCCAGGCCCAGATCGCCGGCGAATGGAAGTCGAAAACCGGGAGAATTACTGACTCATAGAGCGGTGGCGAATCGCGCGTCAGCGGCGCAATCAGCGGCTCGGCTTCCCTTCTTCGAGTCGGCGAATGCGTTCGGCGAGCTCCGGTAGGCGCGCGAACCAGGCGTGTTGCTCCTTGAATTTGTCCAGCGGGCGCGACGGCGTCCCCCATACGGTCTGCCCGTGACGCACAATCTTGCCCGGCAAAATTCCCGCCTGGCCGCCAACGATCGCGCCGTCCTCAATGTGCGCGTGGTCACCGATTCCTGCTTGCCCGCCGACGAGAACGTGCTTGCCAAGAGTGCTGCTTCCGGAAATACCTGTCTGCGCGGCCAGAACTGAATTTTCGCCAATTTGAACGTTGTGGGCAATTTGAACCAAATTGTCGATTTTCACGCCGTTACCGATGTCCGTGGTTTCGAGCGCACCACGATCAATCGTGGTGTTGCCGCCGATCTCGACATCGTCTCCAATCTCGACGGTCCCGATCTGCGGAAACTTCAGGTGCCGCCCTTCTCCGAAAACGTAGCCAAAACCATCTCCGCCGATGACCACGCCTGAATGCAGTTCGACGCGGTTTCCGAGGCCCGAGCCCGCGTAGATCGTTACGCGCGGATGAAGTCTGCAGTCTTCGCCCAGCCGCGAGCCGCGGCCCAAGAAACAAAACGCTTCGATCACTGTACGGGCTCCAATTCTGGAACCCTGTTCGATGACGACGTACGGGCCGATGGAAACATCCGCGCCAAGCCTTGCGTCAGAAGCAACGATCGCGGTGGGATGCACACCGATCTCCGCTGCTGGATCCGGCAGTAACCATCTGGCCGCTTTCGCGAAAGCGAACTTCGGATCGCTCGCTTCCAGAATCGTCTTCTCCGGCAACCGCATGCCGGGTTTTGCAAGCACACATATCGCGGCGGATTTCGCCGCCTCCAGTCCATGGCGCGGCGAATCCATGTAGATCAGATCCCCGGACCCTGCGCGCGATGGGCTGGCGACGCCTGAGATCGGCGCGAGCGGATCGCCTTCGAGTTTGGCTCCGAGATATTTCGCAAGTTCACCAGCGGTGCGAGTCATGGTTCCATCTCCTGTACCGAAGGGCCAAAGCGGAGCGGCATCAGCGCTCGCTCGTCGCAGTGGCCGGCTAGAACGGATAGATCGGCTTCTCGCCGGGTGGGCGAGTTTTCCATCGCTTGTGAACCCACAGCCACTGGTCCGGATGCGCGCGAACGAAATCCTCGATTACGCGCGTGAATCGCGCCGTATTCTCCACGACATCCGATTCTTCGTTCGCCGTCCGCGCGAGTTCCACGGCGGGTTCGAACCGCAGGCGGTATTTCCGGCGCTTGTCGTCCCAGGAAAGAAAGCCAGGCACGACCGACGCGTCGGTCCGCAACGCAATTCGGGCGAGGCCCGACGTAGTCGAAGCCGGTACACCAAAGAAATCTACGAACACGCTCTCTTCGATATCGGTATTGTGATCGGCGAGAACCCCGATCGTCCCGCCCTCTCCGAGAACTTTCAAAATCGCGCGCGCCGAACGGTTCTTATCGATTGGCCGATTCCCGGACCGGCAGCGATAGCCATTGATCAGCGCATCCACTTTCTTGTTCGCGATGGGACGGACGAGAAAATGCAACGGGTGGCCATAAAGAGCCTGCGCGAAGGGAGCGAGCTCCCATGCACTCATGTGCCCGGTGAGAAACAAAACTCCCTTTCCTCTGCGCCGGGCGGCGTCGAAGTTCTCAAAGCCGTCCACGACAACGATGCGCTCGATCGTCTCTCGTGTATATTTCGGAAACTGAGAGAATTCGCCCACCATCCATCCAATTTGCCGGACCATTCCGCGGATCACGCGCTTGCGCCGCGCATCAGTCCATTCGGGGAATGCAAGCCGTAGGTTGAACATCGCCGACCGCCTCAAAGGAGTGCGTACGGCGTAAGCAACTGCTGCAAAACCGGCTCCGACAAATCTCGCGACCGGCCTCGGCAACAGCCCCAGCAATTTCAGTCCGACCCACGCCGTGGCGTACTCGAGCGATTCCCGCATCGCGGCCATTATACGGTTAGCAAGTTCAAATTGAATCCGCCGATGCTAGACTCGTCCCCGCTTTGAGCGAAATCCACACAAACGAAAGGCGCCTTGTGGCCTGGCCTGCGCTCGCTTCGTCGGCCGCTATCGCGATCTGTCTTTTCGGCAACCTTGGCGCGCTCGGCCTGGTCGGACCCGACGAGCCGCGCTACGTCTGGATCGCGCGTGCAATGGCGGAGACGGGCGACTGGGTCACGCCGCGCCTGTACGGCCAGCCCTGGTTCGAGAAGCCGGTTCTCTACTACTGGGCCGCGGCGATGGGATTCCTGCTGCACCTTCCGGCGGAGTGGGCAGCGAGATTGCCGTCAGCATGCGCAGCATTCGCGGCTGCGCTGGCCGTCGGATGGCTCGCAAAAAAGTACTACGGCGGCTATGCGAGTTGCCTGTCGAGTCCAGTACTCCTCGCGCCAGTGATCTTCTCGACGAGCGTTGCAGCGATCGGATTCGCCCGCGCGGCCACTCCCGATATGCTCTTCAGCGCCTCGATCGCGCTGGCGATAGCGTGTGCCGCGACTGTGTTCCGAAATGCCGGCGCGTTACGCGAACTCAATTCGGCGCCCAGAACGCCCCGCGGAAACGCGCTGCCGCTGCTGCTCTTCGGCGCGTTTCTCGGGGCGGCGGTCCTGGCCAAAGGCCCTGCCGCCATCGCTCTAGCCGCCGGAGCGATCGGACTCTGGGCGCTGGCGACAAAGCAGTGGCGTTCGGCGCTTCGAGTTGCCCATCCGTTCGCGATTGCCACTTTCTGCGTCGTCGCGCTTCCCTGGTACATTCTCTGCGCGGTTCGCAATCCCGACTTCCTGCGCGTATTTCTTTGGCAGCACAACTTCGAGCGGTACATCTCTCCGATATTTCAACATCGGCAGCCGTTCTGGTATTTCGGGCCCATTGTTCTGCTCGCGATGCTTCCGTGGACGCCTCTGTTCTGGCCGGTGGTTCAAGAGGGCCTTCGACTCTGGCGCGAGAAATCCTGGACGAATTCGCCGGGACTCTTCTTTGCCTGCTGGGCGGTGTTTCCCGTTCTGTTCTTTAGCGTGTCGCAATCGAAGCTGCCGGGCTACATTCTTCCGGCGATTCCTCCGCTCGCGCTGCTCTGCGCTGTCGGCGTTATCCGCGCCATTTCGGGCGGACACAGCAGGGCCAGAAGGATTCTGGGAAGCCTCGGTATCGTGTGGGTACTTGCAGCCATTGCGATGGGCGTTGCAGCGTCCCCGATCTCGTCGCACGTCTTCGGGAAGGAATGGCCGGGGCTACCTTCAGGCATGTCCGCAGCGGTGGCAGCATTTCTGGCCGCGCTTCTGCTGCTCGCAGTGAATTATTTGCGAAAGCCATGGCTGGTGCTTCTGCTCTGCGTCGTGCTGGTTGCCGTCGGCGTTGAATTCGTAAGTCTCAGGTTCCTGCCGTTCCTCGATTCCTCCGTTTCGGCGAGACCCCATGCGGAGTTCATGCGCAACGACCAGCATCCCGACCGAATCTTTACGTACGAGTTACGCCGCAGCTGGACCTACGGCCTCACATTCTACTTCCGCCGCGAACTCCCGGAATGGTCGCCGCGCGACCCGATGCCGGCCCTCGTACTGACGACACCCGATGGATTGGAACAGATCAAGAAACTCGGGAGGTTCCGCGGTGAGCTGGAGGAAACGCGACCGGGCCTGGTCTACGTCCCGATCGGACCGATTCCGGTCTCGCGCTAGCGCGCCGACACCGGCGGAACATTCTGAAGGAAGAAGTTTACGATCTGGCTTTCATAGCTTTTCCGGTCGTCATCGGACATGTCGCGGTAACTCTGCCGCTCGCGCAGTGTCTGCTTGGGATCCGGCGCCTTCACAAAAAGCTGCAGGGTTTGATCCGCCAGTGCGGGGCGATCGTCGGTTTGGACGAAGAGCTTCGGAATTCCCGCGGTCTTGCCAAGGCGCGCGGAAACGGGAGGCTCGTTGCGGTAAGAATAGTTCATCAATCGAAATCCGAAGTCGGTGAAGCGCAGCACCCCCGGCAAAGACGTGAGCCCCGATTTCTTCACCTCGATTTGCAGCATGGCTTGTGGGTCGTCGTAGGCGTTATCGACAGCGAAAGCCGCGATGCGCGGATCGGTCTCAGCCACTTTCAACGCCGCGTACCCTCCCATATCGACTCCCCACAATCCAAAATGCTGGGGGTCCACATCGTCGCGCGCGGAGAGCGCCTGCACCGCCGCTTGCAGTTCGGCCGTCTCCCGGTAACCGAGCGTCGTGACGCCCATGCTCGTGCCATGGCCCGCGAAATCGAACAGGAAGACGTTGAACTGGTGGTCCTGTAGCGCCGTCACCAGCGTCAACACGTCCGCGCGCTGGGAAAGATATCCGTGGCACACGACCACCGTAGGTGCGCCACGAAGCCCGGGAAAGAGCCAGCCTTCGCGCGAAGCGCCTCCCGCGACTAGAAATGAAAACGTGGTCGGATGACCCATCATTACGCTCAGGTCGAACGTAGCGGCATTGCGCGCCGGGCGAAGTATTTGATACAGGAGAAAGCCGGAAATAGTGGATATCGAGATAACGGCGAACAGCAGCAGCGCCAGGAATCCGGAGAAAACCTTGGCGAGACGCGTTGTGGGATAGCGGAGCTCGGAGAGGACGGCCATCTAAGCGCGGGCGCTCCTGCGTACACGCCTCAACAAAAGGATGTTAGCACATTTCCGTGCGAAGCTTATTTCCCGGGAAATACCCCGTTCCCAAAGTGGGAGCGATTGGGTTCCGGGCGGAAGCGAAGCTATAATGCCAGTGGGGGAGTCCGTGGCTTTGATCCAGATTGTTGACCTCCGGCAGATCTATTCGCGGTCGCTGGAAAACCTCTTTCGAGAGGAGGCCGAGCGGTGGCGGGATGATCTGCACTGGGACTATCGTCCGTCCATCGATCTGGTGCGCAAATTCATCGATTCGCGCGCTCTGGGTGGATATGCGGCGATGACCAACGGCCAACCCGCCGGATATGGCTTCTACGTCCTCGAGGATCACAAGGGACTGATCGGCGGACTTTTCGTGTCCTCGCAACACTCGCAGGGGCCGATCACCGAGCGCCTGCTGACGGAAATGTTGGGGGCGCTCCGAGCCACTCCGCGCCTGGAACGAATCGAGGCGCAGTTGATGCCGTTCGGAACCGAGCTCGACCCCGCGTTTCTCTCGCAACACTTCCGCCTGCACGCGCGCCAGTTCATGCTGCTATCTCTCGATAAAGCAAAGCTCGCCGGTAAGGCGCCGTCGACGGGCCTCCGAATCGAGCCATGGACCGACCGAGCGTTCGATTCTGCCGCGCGCCTGATCCAACTCGCGTATGCGAACCATGTGGACGGCCAGATCAACGACCAGTATTGCAGCGAAGCAGGCAGCCTGAGATTCCTTCGCAACATTGTGCTCTTGCCCGGTTGCGGCCAGTTCTTGCCGGAGGCTTCGTTTCTTGTGCGGCCTGCGACGGGAGATCGTCCCATCGCCATGATTCTCACTTCAACGGTCGCCGAAGGAGTGGGTCACACCACCCAGGTGTGTGTGATGCCGGGATACCAAGGCAGCGGCATCGGCCGCCAGCTTATGGAACACTCGATTCACGCGCTGCGACGCCGGAACTATAAATCGCTGTCCCTGACCGTCACTTCAGTCAACAAACGAGCGGTCGATCTCTACGAGCATCTCGGCTTTCGCATGGTGAAGACGTTCGCCGCGGGTGTCTGGCAGGCGTAAGGTTCCTATTTTTTTGCGCGATCCTTCAGCAGGCCCTTCAGCTCGTCCATGAATTCCTTCACGTCCTTGAAATCGAGATAGACGGATGCAAAGCGGACGTAGGCGACCTTGTCGAGCTTCTTCAGGTGGCTCATCAGCAGCCCCCCGATCTCGGTGGTCGTGCGCTCGCGGTCGGCGGCTTCGCTGACGAATGCCTCGGCTTCATCCACGATCGTTTCCAGCTTGCCGACGGGCACCGGGCGCTTCTCGCACGCCTTCAGCAATCCCTGCAAAATCTTCTGGCGCTCGAATTTTTCCCGGCGGCCGTCCTTCTTGATGACCATGTAGGGAATCTCGTCAATGCGTTCATAAGTGGTGAAGCGGCGGCTGCATTTCAAGCACTCGCGGCGGCGGCGAATCAGGTCGCCGGTGCGAGCCTCCCGCGAATCGATGACCTTGTCGTCCAGATGCGCGCAAAATGGGCACTTCACCGCAGTGTCTCCTTCCGCGCGGCGGGCAGTTCCCCACCGTGCTCGGCTTCGGCCAGTAACTCTGCTGCGCCGGCCTGCTCTTCTGCACGCGCCAACCGCCGTAGCTCACCCATTGACCATCCCTCCCGGAACAGCAATGGCAATCCCACCAGGCAGCAACCTACGAAAGTGATCAGCCAGAGCACGATGGCAGCGATTGCGGCCGGCTCCCTTTCTACTCCAATGATCAGCGTGAGGACAAGATAAGTGGCGAGTTGCGATCCACCGCCGACTCCGGGAAGTTGCGCCGCCGATCCTACCATCGTGAAAGCGAGCACCAGTGTGGCCTCGGCAAAACTTAAGCCGGCCAGCTTTCCTCCGAACGCGTGCGCCACCCACACGTAGACAAGAACCACAAGCACCCAGTGCGCCGCGGTATAGCCGGCGAGCGCGCCGAGATCGCTCCAGGTGCGCACACCCCGCAGACCATCGCTAAATCCCTCCAGCAGCAAGGCTACCTTTTCGCGCCATCCCGCGCGCCACTTCGGGTGCTTCAATTTCTCCGCGAGCCATCCCGACCCGTGATACCGAAAATAGATCAGGAACGCGATCACACCCACGAGGCCCGCCAGTAACAACACTCCCGCCGAGCGTGCGACCCTCAACAACAAATCGTTCCCTGCCCCGGCCATTCCCCGGCGTTCAAACGATAGCAATGCCAGAACGGCAAGCGAGGCGGTCGCCGCCATATCGAACACGCGCTCCAGAACGTACACGCCGAACATTCCTGGCATCGAGAGCGCGCTCTTCCGCGCAATAAGCACGGGGCGAACCGGCTCTGCCGCCCGGCCAAGAAGAACATTGCAGGTGAATCCCACGAGCGTCGCGCTGTAAACGCTCCAGAAATCCGTCTTGCCGAGCCAGCGGCAAAAGCGCATCCATCGCAATGCTCGAAGTGCGTAACAAATGTAGATGGCCAGAAGCGAAAGCAGCAGCAGCGAGATGCGGGCCCCGCGGATCGAGGAACCTACCATCGACCAGCGGAATCCTTCGAGCGTGATCGAGTCGCGGAATCTGTAGAGAAAATAGCCAAGGGCCAGAACGACGAGCAGGAGCAGCAGGTAACGACGCCATTTGCGCAGCATTCGATTGGAACCGTAGCAGCAAGGTTTCGACAGTGTCAAGGAGGACCGCAACGGGGCGGGCGCGCACGTTCCGCGGAGATCGCGCCGGAGTGATACCCTCGCGGGATGGGAACGCGGGACGAATCTCACGCGGAACAACAGTACGAGCGCCTACCGGCGGAGGATTGGACGCGTGTGGAGTTGTGCGCGGAATGCGCTCACGCCCGGCGCGTCGAATCCAATCGCGGGGCTGCGTTCCTGTTGTGCGGGTTGTCTTCGACCGATCCCGTATTTCCGAAGTATCCCCGGTTGCCCGTAACAACATGCTCCGGCTTTACGGCTAATCGCTAAGTTCAGTCCGCGACGCGAGAATCGTCCTGGTGAGAGATGCCGCCGCAAGCTTCCTGCGGCACGCAACCCCACCTTGCGTTTGCTCTGGCAATGCCCCTAAGATGCCGGGCGGCACGGAACTTTTCGGCCTCGTTTTACGTTTCATACTGTGAGGCCGAGATGGCATGTGGAATGCGAGGCTAGAAACGTTTGGAGCCCGACGCCCAATTGGTGCACCTTTGTCTCCGGGGCGACGGGCCTTCCTGGGAGGAACTTGTGCGGCGGCACACGCGGCGCGTTTTTAACCTCTGTTACCGGTTCACCGGCAATTCGACGTCCGCCGAGGACTTGAGCCAGGAGGTTTTTCTGCGTATTTTCCGCACGCTTCCGAGTTACCAGTCCTCACAAGGCGCTTTCCCGACGTGGCTCACCAGCGTCACGCGGAATCTACTGGTGGATCACTACCGGCGCTCGCGGCGCGACCGCATGACCGACTCGATTGACGACGCCATGCCGCAACTCGAGGAAAGGCACTCGCCGGCGCGAATGCCGGATAAGCTGGCGCAGGCATCCGAGCTGAGCGCGCAATTGCAGCGCGGGCTCGCGCGGCTTTCTCCGGAATTGCGCGAAGCGGTGATCCTGCGCGATTTGCAGGGACTCGATTACGCCGAAA
This sequence comes from Candidatus Acidiferrales bacterium, assembly GCA_031296075.1. Classification (GTDB taxonomy): domain Bacteria; phylum Acidobacteriota; class Terriglobia; order Acidiferrales; family UBA7541; genus Palsa-295. Next base: position 6,768 of record JARLGK010000097.1, on the reverse strand, counting down.
TACGAGGTGTGCTGCAGGTTCCCGAAGGCACGGTCAAATCGAGAATCAACCGGGGGCGCATCGAGTTGGCGCGCATCCTCGAGGAAATGGGAGTGCGCCCGGCTTAAATGACGGAACTGAGACCAATGGACTGGAACTGCACGCTTACGGAAGAACGGCTGAGCGACTTCATCGAAGGCGCGCTCGCGCCCGAGGACGCAGCGGCATTCTCCGCGCACACGAAGACATGCGCGGCCTGCGCGAAGCTCGTCGCGCAAGTGAGCGGCCTGGTCAGCCGGATGCAACATACCGCGCCCGTGAAAGAATCACCGCTTCTGGTCGGCAAGATTCTGGAAGCCACGCTCGGTCCGCGCAAACGGAAGCCAGTTTCGCCGGGTTGGTTCGGGTGGATTCCGGCGATCTGGCACCCGCGGTTCGCTATGGGAATTGTGACAGTAGCGGCTTCGGTCGTGATCGTTCTCCATGCCTCCGGGTCCCCGGCGGCCAGGACCAGCCTGAATCCCGTGAATCTCGTTCGCGGCGCAAATCGGCAAATCCATCTTACCTACGCGCACGGAGCCAAGTTCGTGAATGGCCTGCGCGTGGTGTATGAGATTCAATCGCGCCTCTCGTCTCAGCCGGAAAGCATGTCTGAACCGATTTCAGTTCCGGCGACGAGACCGTCCGGCGAACCACAGCCCGGCCAGAAGCAACCGTCCGCCGAACCGCACGAGAAATCTCAGACCGTTCCGCACTCGAATCGCCGCGACGGCCGCGGCGGAGCCGAGATGGCCGTCATGTTGCCGAACCGCTTTCCCTCAAGCTCGTCGATCAGTGCGCTCAGGAGCTCTCTATGAAATGTGCACAACATGCTGATGTGGAGGCCACCGGCTATTGCCGGCAGTGTGGCAAGCCGCTTTGCCCCGCTTGCACCCGCGACGTGCAGGGTGCTCTGTACTGCGAGAGCTGCCTCGCAAGCATCGTTTCCTCGCCGCAAGCAGCGCCCGCCGGCACAACGGTCGGCACGCACCCGGGGACCGCGCTCGCTCTCGGATTCATTCCCGGACTTGGCGCGGTCTATAACGGCGAGTATGTGAAGGCACTGATTCACGTCTTGGCTTTCGGCGGGATGGTTGGGGCGCAGACGGCTGATCTGCCCGTTGCGCTTCACGTGATTCTCGGCATCGGCCTCGGCTGCTTCTACTTCTACATGCCGATCGAAGCCTATCGCACCGCCAAAGCCCACCGCTCAGGCGAACCTCAACGGCCGGATATCCTGGAGTCTGAAGGCCGGAAGCCGATCGGCGCCATAGTCCTGATCGCGCTGGGCGTGCTGTTCCTGCTGGCGAACTTTCACGTGCTGGATCGGGATTGGTTCTCCAAAGTCTGGCCCGCAGGGCTGATCCTGCTGGGTGTCTGGATCCTGTTCGATCGCATGAGAAGGACTTCCTAGAGAAGGGGGAGCCATGGCGGACGAAACGAAATCGAAATGCGCGTGCCCGCGCTGCCGCATGCGCGGATTGATGGGGCCGCTGATGTTGATCACCATCGGCGCGATCTTTCTGCTCGGTCGATTCACGAGTGTCGGTTTCGAGGAACTCTGGCCGGTCATCTTGGTCGTCGCTGGCGTGGTACTGCTCCTTCAATCCAGCGCTTCCCGCGCGGGACACACGGGATCGTGAGGAACGCGTGACCGAAGGCCGACACCAGCGCCGATCGATTTTCCCGGGCTTGCTCCTGATCGTGCTCGGCGCCATCTTCCTGCTCCACCGCTTTGACCCATCCTTCGGCGTCGGTCATCTGATACGCGTCTACTGGCCCTTGCTGATCATTCTGTGGGGCGTCGCCAAGCTGATCGATCATTTCGCGGCGCAAAACACCGGACAGTCCCGCGCCCCTCTGCTCTCCGGAGGCGAGGCCGCGCTCCTGGTTCTCCTGGCGTTCGTGCTGATCGCGTTTGGTTTTCGTGACTGGCTTAACGAACGCTTCCCGGAACTCGACATCGAGATCGCGCCGTTCCAACAATCCTTTTCGCAAAGCCGCCAGCTGGCCGGTCAGGAGATTCCTCCCGGGGCGCATGTGCTGATCGAGACAGCGCGCGGGAGCATTACGGTCCACGGAGGTGACGGGCGCGATCTCCGCGCCGACGTCAATGAATCCTCCCCCGGAGCGAACGAATCCGCGGCCGATGCCCGAATGAAAAGCGTTGACGTAATCATCGAGCAAACCGCAAATGGCTACAACGTCCATCCGGTGCACCAGACCGATTTCGATGGCGCGGTGACCGTCGACCTCGATGTGCAGGTTCCGAAGACCGCGAATCTAACCCTCCATACTTCCCACGGCGACATCAATGTGTCGGCAATCGGCGGAGTCGTCGATGCCCGCACCGAAAATGGCGACATCGAGATCCACGAAGCGGCTTCCGATGTTTTCGCACAACTCCAAAAGGGCGACGCTCGAATCTCCGGCATCGGCGGAAACGTAACCTTGAAAGAGCGCGGGAACGACTCGGAAATCGCCGACGTCGTTGGCGACGTCACGGTGGAGGGCCCCATCCTCGGGTCAACCGTCGTCCGCAAAGCGGGGAAGACGACCCGCATCACTTCTCCGTGGTCCAATGTCACCTTCGAGCATTTGAGCGGACGTCTGGAGTTGGACTCCAGCGACATCCAGCTCTCCGACGTTGCCGGGCCCGCCCGGATTCAAACGCGTAACAAGGACGTCACCGCGGAAGACGTCGGGGGCCAGCTCGATATCGTCAGCTCGCACGGCGATGTCAAAGTGGTTTACGCGACTCCTCCGGCCGCTCCTCTCTCTATCACCAACGATTCCGGAGGCGTGGACGTCACCCTCCCGGCCAAATCGAGTTTCGAGATCGCCGCGTTCTCGCGATCCGGCGAGGTGAATAGCGACTTCGAGGATCCATCGCTGAAAACGACTGACGAGTCACGCGACGGGCGCTTGAACGGGCAATTTGGAGGAAAATCGGGAACGCCCGGACCCAAGATCACGATCACCACGAGTTACGGCACGATCGAATTGCACAAGTCTTCCTGACTTGCGTTGTATTCGCACGCTAACGCCGGACGCCTTTACTTCTTTTCCGAACCTCGCAGTTTATCGAGCGTGGAATAAAACTCCGGAAACGAAACGCCGACGCACTCCGCATCGCGAATCGTCGTATCGCCCTCGGCCCCCAGCGCCGCGACCGACAGCGCCATGGCGATGCGATGATCGCCCCGCGGATCGACCTTTGCGCCGCGCAACTTCCCCGCCGAGCGTCCCTCGACTCGCAGTCCATCCGGAAACTCCTCGACGCGCGCGCCCATCTGCCGCAAGCCCTCGGCCAGCGCGGCAATGCGGTCGCTTTCCTTCACGCGCAATTCTTGCGCGTCGTGAATCTCGATTCCCTTTTCCGTGAACGGGCCGAGCGCCGCGAGCAGCGGCAATTCGTCGATCATTTCCGCCACCTGCGAGCCGGAAATTGTGCCGCCCTCAAGCGCCGCATGCCGCACCGAAACATCGCCGACTAATTCGCCATTGCGCATCTGCACCGTCGCCACCCGGACCGGCGCGCCGATGGAATTGAAGAAATCGAGCACGCGGGCGCGCGTGGGGTTCAGGCCGACGTTGTGAAGCATCAGCGACGATCCGGGCAGGACCAGCGTCGCGCCGATAAAGAAGACAGCGGTCGAAAGATCGCTGGGGACCACCAGTTGGCGCGCGGTCAGTTTCGGCCGCGGATGGATGCGAATCGCGCCGCGGCCGCCGTCCATCACCGCGCCGAACTCGCGCAGTGCAACTTCGGTGTGATCCCGGGTATTGACGCCTTCCCGCACCGTGGTCACACCATGTGCATAAAGCCCGGCAAACAGGACTGCCGATTTCACCTGCGCGCTGGGAGTTGGCGGCGTGTAGTCGATCGCGCGCAGCCCGCCGCCGCGAATCTCGAGCGGGGCGCGGTCGCCCTCGTGGCTGCGAATCTCTGCGCCCATCTGGCGCAGCGGTTCGATCACGCGTCTCATGGGGCGCTTGCGAAGCGAATCGTCGCCTGTGATCGTCGAAGTGAAGCGCTGGCCGGCCAGCACACCGGCGAGCATGCGCATGGTCGAACCGGAATTTTCGGCGTCCAGCGCCCGCTGCGGCTCGCGGAGTCCGTCGAGGCCCTTCCCGGCAACGCGTACCCGCCCTTCCTTCGATTCGATTCCGATACCCAGCCCGCGGAGGCATTCCAGGGTGCTGCGGCAGTCCGCCGCCGAGGCGTAGTTTGATATCTCGCTGGTACCCTCGGCCAGCGCCGCCAGAATCGCGTAGCGGTGCGAAATGGACTTGTCTCCGGGCAGCTCAATGACCCCTTCGACTGTTCCGCCCGGCGAAATAACCCTTTTCCCCATGGCCTCAGTCTAACATGCTCACGGCGTGTGACTTGCCGCCTCTCCGTATTTTGGGAGAGCCGTTTTTCTTGACGAAATCAGCGATTCCTGTTACAAAAGCTAGCTCTTTGATGTGACTTCTCGCAAGTACGGGCTCCCGTTCAGGGGGCTTTCCTCCCGGGGGAAGGGCGCCGTTGCTGACTGGAACGGTGGACTTGCGGGCGCGGGCCGATGTGCGGGCTCGCTTGGCGGCACGATGGACTGCCCCCGGAAGTTCGCCTGAAGTATCTCTTATGAAATCAATCGATGGAGGATCACTGATGCGCACCAGACTCGCAACCGCCCGAGGGAGGGACGAAAGTCACCTCGTATCCCGTTTGGCGAAAATCTTCGCGGCCGGCACCGCGCTTCTATTCATGCTGACGAGCGCCGGAGCGGCCATGGCGGATGAAAGCACGGGCGGCGAGGCCAATCTGAAGCTGCCTGACCTTTCGCAGGTGCGGTTCCTCAACTTCGGTGGCCGCCCCGGAATCGACGGGCACGCGCTGCTGGTCTATGGGATTCTCTTTTGCATTTTTGGGCTGGCGTTCGGCATGACGATTTACGTGCGCCTGAAAAATCTGCCCGTGCATCGCTGCATGCGCGAAATTTCCGAACTGATCTACGAAACGTGCAAAACCTACCTCGTCAATCAAGGTAAATTCCTGTTCTTGCTGTGGATCTTCATCGCCGCCGTCATCGTGCTCTACTTCGGCGTGTTGCGTCACTACGACGCGGTGAAGGTAGCCATGATTCTGTTTTTCAGCGTCGTGGGCATTTTGGGAAGCTACGGAGTCGCATGGTTCGGCATTCGCGTGAACACATTCGCGAACTCGCGGACAGCGTTCGCCGGGCTTCGCGGCAAGCCCTACCCGATCTACCAGATTCCACTGCGCGCGGGAATGAGTATCGGAATGATGCTGATCAGCGTTGAGCTGCTAATGATGTTGATTATTCTGCTCTTCGTTCCGGGCGATTATGCGGGGCCTTGCTTCATCGGGTTCGCCATCGGCGAATCGCTGGGCGCGTCGGCGCTGCGTATCGCCGGCGGCATCTTTACCAAGATCGCCGACATCGGCGCCGATCTCATGAAGATCGTGTTCAAGATCAAAGAGGACGACGCGCGCAACCCTGGCGTGATTGCGGACTGCACGGGCGACAACGCGGGTGATTCCGTAGGCCCCAGTGCCGACGGGTTTGAAACCTACGGCGTCACGGGCGTCGCTTTGATCACCTTCATTCTGCTTGGCGTATCGAATCCCGTCGTGCAGGTACAGCTTTTGGTGTGGATCTTCGTGATGCGCATCGCCATGTTGGTGGCCAGCGCCGCGGCATACTTCATCAACACGGCCATCGCCAAGGCCCGCTTCGGCGACGCCGACAAGATGAATTTTGAATCACCGCTCACTTCCCTGGTATGGATCACATCGCTTGTCTCGATCGGCATGACCTTCCTGATTTCCTACTTCATGATCCCCGATCTGAGCGGCGACACAACGCAGTGGTGGAAGCTAGCGACAATCATCTCCTGCGGGACGCTGGCGGGCGCGATTATTCCGGAACTCGTGAAGGTATTCACGTCGACCGAATCGCGCCATGTTCGCGAAGTGGTCGCCTCGGCGCAAGAGGGCGGCGCGTCGCTGGGAATTCTATCCGGCTTCGTGGCGGGCAATTTCTCCGCTTACTATCTCGGCTTGACGATGGTCATCCTCATGTCGATCGGCTACATGGTCAGCCTCGGCGGCCTGAGCGCCATGATGATTGCCGCTCCGGTATTTGCTTTCGGGCTGGTGGCGTTCGGCTTTCTGGGGATGGGCCCCGTGACGATCGCCGTGGATTCCTACGGCCCGGTAACGGACAACGCGCAGTCGGTTTACGAACTTTCCCTGATCGAGCAAGTGCCCAACATCAAGCAGGAACTCAAGACGGACTTCAGCATTGACGTAAATTTCCAACGCGCCAAGGACATGCTGGAAGAAAACGACGGCGCCGGGAATACCTTCAAGGCCACGGCAAAGCCCGTGCTGATCGGCACGGCCGTCGTCGGCGCGACCACGATGATTTTCTCGATCATCATGGCACTGACAAACGGCCTGACGACGAATGTCGACAAGCTCTCGCTCCTGCATGCCCCGTTTGTTCTTGGCTTGATTACGGGCGGCGCGATGATCTTCTGGTTCGTCGGCGCGTCCACACAGGCCGTGACCACGGGCGCTTACCGCGCGGTCGAGTTTATCAAGGCGAATATCAAACTCGAAGGCGTCGAAAAAGCTTCCGTGGAAGACAGCAAGAAAGTGGTCGCCATCTGCACGAAATACGCGCAGAAGGGAATGTTGAACATCTTCATCGCAGTGTTCTTCGCGACCCTCTCGTT
>JARLGK010000096.1 GCA_031296075.1 Candidatus Acidiferrales bacterium | reverse complement strand
CGATACGTTTCGAGGGGCCGTGCGGGTCGGCGTGCGGGTGCGTGTGGACGCGTCAGGCAAAGTCGCGTCAGCGGACCTGGATTCCGCAGGACCGAGCAAGTATTTTGCGAATCTGGCCGTGAAGGCCGCGCGAAATTGGGAATTCACGCCGGCGAAAGTAGATGGGCAGAACGCGCCGAGTGAATGGCTTCTGCGATTTGAATTCGCGCAGGATGGGACGAAAGTTACGTCTGTGCAGGCGGCGCGGTAGGGTCGAGCCGAGACTGTTGTGGTCGCGGAACGCTCTTTCCCAATGGGCGGCTTCCAGCCAAGAATCTTCGCAAGAACCCCACCCTTCGCTGCGCGAAGGATGGGGCACCCGGAACGTCAACGGCGAGCATACTAGCTAGATGGATGGGCGGCACTCAGCCAAGAATCTTCGCCGGGCACGGCATGCCGTGCCCCTACGAAACTCCTTCCCGAAACCGACGACCAAACGGCGGCGATCTATTTTTTCGGGGTTAGGCGCAGGATATTTCCGGCGTCGGTGAGCACGTAGACGGAGCCGTCGGAGACTTGCTGCACCTCGCGGATGCGCTGCCCCAGATCGCCGAGCAAATGCTCCTCGGCGACGACGCGGTTGCCGTCGAGCACGAGACGGATCAGGAATTTCCCGTACAGCGCCCCGATGAAGAGATTGCCCTTCCATTCGGGGAACATGTCCCCGGTGTAAAACATCATTCCGCAGGGCCCGATATCCGGATACCAGAAATAGATGGGCTGCTCGGTGCCTTCCTTCACTTGCGCGCCGCTGCCAACGACGTCTCCGGAATACTGCCGGCCGTAGGAAACGTTTGGCCAGCCGTAATTTTTCCCGGCGCGAATGATGTTGATCTCGTCGCCGCCCATGGGGCCGTGCTCGTCTTCCCAAAGATCTCCCGTAGCGGGATTGATGGCGAGTCCTTCGGGATCGCGATGGCCGTAGGAGAAAGTCTCGGGCGGGACGCCGCTCGTGCCGACGAATGGATTGTCCTTGGGAATCGAGCCGTCGGAGTTGATACGCGCGACGCGGCCGGTGTAGGTGCGCAGGATCGAGGGATCGTTGATCTGGTGATCGGCCGGGTCACCTTTCGTGTCGTACAGCATGGAGCGGTCGGCGCCGCTGACGAAAAGCGTGCCATCGGGAGCAAAGAGGAGCCGGCGTTCGAGACCATCGAGGAGAACCTGGACGTTTTCGAGGCTTTTCTCGTCGTCGCTCAGGCGCGCGCGGGCGGCGCGTTCGGTGCCGAGAGGCTTGGCGCGGCGGTCGGCGAGCGGCAGAGTCAACTGCCTTCCGTAGAAAGAATTGGGCCACACGCCGGGCTCTTCGCCGGGCGGAGGAGCGTAATAGGTGAAATAGATGAGGCGATTCTCCGCGAAGTGCGGGTCGAGCGCCACGTCGTGCAGGCCGCCGGCGCCGACGACCTTAACGCCGGGCACTCCGGCAAGCGGCGCGTGGAAGACGCGATTCTTGTCCGCGACGCGCATTTCTCCATTGCGTTCGGTAACGAGGATGTTGCCGTCCGGGAGAAACGCCATCGCCCACGGGCTATCGAGGCGGCTTACGACCGTTTCCACCGTGAGCGGAGGCGAAGCTTTTTGCGGCGCGGGCGCGCCCGTCTGGCCGGGAAATGCCGGCTTGGGCGCGGGATAGTCGGTGGCTTTGGGCGCCTGCGCGCGAGCGAGTGATACGAACGTCATCATCGAAGCCAGTACAGCAAGCACGAACGCGAACTTCCTCATGAATCCTCCGCGGATGGACCGCAGGGAGAGTACCTGCCGAAGCGAGATTAGGCAACCACGCAGTGAAGAACAATTCGGTGGACCGAGGACTTACCGCAGAGCGGAACGCTCGATTTCGGCGTCGATTTCTCCACCGATGAGAAACGCCAGACCGGTGACGTAGAGCCAGACCAGGAGAATCATCACGGCGCCGAGAGAGCCGTACGTGGCGCTGTAGGAATTGAAAAAATGCAGGTAGATGCGCAGGCCCACCGAAGACGCGAGCCACAAAAGCATGCCGAAGAGCGAACCGGGAGTTATCCAGTGCCAGCGACGTTGCGAGACGTTCGGACCACAGTAATAGACCAGCGAAAACGAGATCATGACGAAGAGCGCGGCGGCCGGCCAGCGGAACCCTTTCCACGCAACGAGAAGAAATGAACTCCAGGAGAATTCGGCTGCCAGCCAGTCCACAAAGCGGCTGCCGATGAGCACCATGAGCAACGCTGAGAGAAGCAGGATTGCCATGGCGAGCGTGAGCCCCAACGCGATGGCCCGCACTTTGAACCAGGAGCGGGCCTCGCGGACGCGATACACGGCGTTGAGAGTCGTAATCATCGAACTCATGCCGCCGGAGGCGAACCAGAGGCCCGCGACGATGCCGAAGGTGAGTTTTCCGCCGCCGCTGTGAGCCGCCAGCTCACCGACAATTCCGTCGAGGAGCTGGGAGGCTGCGGGCGGAAGAAAGTCGCCGAAGTAAGTCAGCAGGCTATTCAAGAGCAGGGAGTCGCGGGAGGCGAAGAAGCCGAACAGCGCGAGCATGAAAACCAACAGTGGAAAAAGCGCGAGAACGAAATCGAAGGCGAGGCCGGAAGCATGGCTGAGGAGATCGTCTTCGGCGATGGCGCGAAGAACTTTGTAAATCAGGCGAGGCGGAGTGAGGCCGCCGAGTTTCCAGAGGGATTCGGGGCGTGGGGCGGCGGATGTCATCTTGGAACTCGATTGCGGTAGTGGCTGAACTTCATTGGCAAATGGCCGACTGACTGCCAAGCATGTTCGTCGGTCACGATATATCGTGCCCCTACAAAACCGTTGCCGGAGGGGCGAGGAGCCAGGAGGCGAGATAGCCGGGGTGACCGCCGGCGCGCGGAGTCGGCACCGTCGAGGCATGTCGAACTGCGGAGTCGCGCGCTGACGGAAAGCGGCATAGCGCGTTTGCGAGAGATTCGGCCCAAGAAGCGTCTGGACGCGCGATTGCCGCGGCGATGTCAGGTGCGTCGCCGGAGACGCGAAGGCGGTGCGTGAGATTCGATCGGGAGCGGCGGGCATCGTGCACGCCTTCGTACAGCGTGGCGAGATTAAGTTCCCTGCCGCAGGCTTGCGAGACTGTGAAATCCGCGTAGGTCGTGAGGCACGCCACGCGGCCGGGGCGGCGCGCGAGATGAGCGCGGAGCGAACCGTACCAGAGCTGCGCCGAGTCGGCGTTCGCCGGGAACGCGACGGCGCCCTGGCTGACGAGCGCGGCGGCGAAAAGCCTGCAATCGGCGTAGCGCTCGTCGTAGACGACGGCGCTGATCGGCGCGACTTGCGGCGGCGCGACGGATTCGGGAGCAACACTCTTCGCGGCTCTCTCCGGTTCTCGGAGTAGAGACGAACTCGGTCCCCAGATCGCGCCGGGGATGGCGGCGGGAACAATCGCGGCGGCGCCAGCGCCTTTGAGGAAGTCGCGCCTATTCATGAGTGGCTCTAGTTGACGGCGGCGAGGCCGGCGGAGTATGCGCAGAAGCAGGCCGCGCGATGAATGCGGCGATCAAGTCGAGCTCGGTATCGGGAACTTCGATGCGCGTGTGCGGCGGCATGCTGTTGAGGCCCACGCGCGTGATTGTTTTTACGTATGCAGCGGTTAGGTCGGTGCGCTGATCCAGCAGCGCGTGGTCCTTGCCGAGGCGGCGGCCCAGCATGATCGTGCCGGTTCCTCCGGCGAGATGACAATAGCCGCAGCGAGCGCGGAAGAGTTTTTCACCTTCATTGAATTTTTGCGCGGAATCGTCCTCTCGTCTCGGCCGAGGATGCCGGGGATGCGCTACGCCGACGCCGATGGCCGCCGATGTGGTCAAGGCGAAAAGCATGAACGGCGCGAGCGAGCGGAAACGCGGTTTGGTCCTCATGCGCGGCTCCCGCGAAACGCCTTCGGCCAGATGCCCTGTTTGCCGGGAGCAAGAATTCCGTTGGGATCGAGCGCGTCTTTGACGGTTTCGTTGAGACGGCGGAGGGCGTGGTTGTTGTAGTCGAAGCTGAGGGCGACATCGTCCATATACGAGAGGTGCGTGCGGTATTCGGAGTAGCCCTCTTTGGCGGCGTCGGCAACGAGGACTTTGAAAAGATTGCGGACTCTGGAGGTCATGGCTTGGTCGTCGCGGTCGTAAACCATCATGTTGACGTTGGTCGTGTAGCGTTCGAAGAGGGTGAAGGACCCGTAGTAGTCCACGCCGATCTCTTCGTAGCGTTTCTTGGTGCTGTGGAATTGCTTGAGCACATGCTCACTGCTGGCGGGCAGAACCGGCGAAAACCCGAGATGCCCGCCGCGGCCGCCGCGCCAGTTGATGATTTGGAGAGCTCGGGTGGCCGGGACACCGGCGCCTGAGTCTTCGATGGGCTCACCTCGATGCCATTTCGTAACTTCGAATTCCTGTTTGGTGTGCTTGGCGAATGCGGCTTTGATGATTTTGGCGTGGGCTTCATTCACTTCATCGTAGCCATAGAGACGTAGATCGATTCCCCACCAACCGAGATTGTATTTGCTGAGGATGGTGCGGAGGACGTCGTCCGGCAGAGCGCCGTCGCCTTGATACCACTGGCTGCGCGGCGTCTGCGTGGCGACTACGCGAAGCGAATTACCGATGCTCGGGTTTTGCTGCAACACACCGCTCAATCGCAAAGGCTGGAGGGCGTCAACGGCCCAACCGACGTCGTCAGGGTTGGGCAGTTGCATCTTGAGGCCGAGAGTGGCTTCGGGTTCGGGCATCAGCCACATGCCCATTTTGGTGACCACGCCGTAATTGGACTGCACGAAGGCCTGATCCCACGACGGACCGTAGCCGTATTTGAATAGCTGCCAACAGGCGCTGTTGGACATGGCGCCAGTGCCGGTTCGGATCATTTCACCGGTCGGCAGGACCACTTCGAGGCCGCAGATGTTGCGCGTATTTTCACCGTACGGCGTGTAGCCGTAGCCGCGCTCGAGCGCGTTGCCGACGACGCTGCCCCAGGCATTGGCGGGGACGGACATCCACAGGGGAATTTTGCGTTCCTGAAGGTGTGCGAAGAGATCGAAGAAACCGACGCCGGGCTCGATGAGGCAATAGCCGAAGCGCTCGTTGACCTCGATGATGCGCTTCATGCGGCCGAGGTCGAGGACCACGGTGCCGGGCATTTCCGGAGCGGCGGCGCCATAGCCGAGATTTTTTCCGCGCGAGATGGGCCAGAGAGGGACCTTGTACTCGTTGGCGATGCGAACGATGGCCTGAACTTCTTCGGCGGATTGCGGACCGACGGCTGCGCTGGGAATGTGCTCGTCGGCGTCTCCCGGGGCGTAGATGTCCATGTAGGTGTAACGATCTTCGTCGGTCGCGAGCACCCACTGGCGGCCGACGACGCCGGCGAAGGCGTCGAGCGCTTTCTGGAAATTCTTCTCGGATACGTTCGGGGGAAGAACTACGGGCATTTCTGACCGCTCCTAGTAGGCCGGATCGCCACGACCAGCCGCGATGCGGGACCCTTCATATCACAAAGGGTGGGCGGGGCTCCACAGACGACATTGGTGAAAGTGAAGAAGGCCGGAGCCAAGCATCTGCGCCGGGCATAGCCCGCCGCGGGCTACGTCCCTACGAGGCCAGAAGCGAATGGCGCGCGGTTGCCAAGGATTTGCGCCGGGCATCCGCCCTGAATTATTGGCGGACCGTGCCCCTACAAAACCTGCGACGGAATTTGAGGCGAGACCCTAACGCGCGGACAGCTGTACGGGTATTGCACTCCTGGACAGGGCGTTTGCGACGGGCGACCGCGATATGCTGGCGGAGGGTAAACTTTAGCTAGACGACGATCGCGAAGGGGCGGCCTTTCGCTGCCTTCAAGTTGCACGTAATGCGAGCCGGGGGGTGGCCGCGTCGTTCGGGTGGCTGGGAGTTACTTCAGGATTTTCAGGGGAAAGACGGGACTAACCATGGCGTCGCTGTTCCATCGTCTATTTCCGGGCGAAGATGAGGAAGAACGCCCGAAGGCTGCCGACGAGGTCCCGGAAGGACCTGCGACGAAAGTAGCTTGGGGGGATGGGCCTTTGGAGCGAACCGCTCCGATGGGAGGCGCGCCGAGGGAATTGCCGCAGGGGCTGATACCCGCGAGCAAGCTGCCTTCGGCGGCGGAAGCGTTGGCGGAGCTTTTTGCCGAACCTCCCGCTGTGGAAGAGCCACAGTACCAGAAGGCTGCGCAGCCAGAGAAGATTGCGGAGCCTACGGCCGAGGAACCGGGCGCGGACGCCGCGCCGAAACGGCGAAACATATTTGCACGATTGCTGACGTTCAAAAGGCCGCCTGCAACGATTCCAGAGAGATTGTTCCCTGTCGAGCAGAGTTCGGCGGAAGAATCTGCGAGCGAAGCGAGGGCCGAGACGCAGGCCGAAACGTCCACCGACGCTTCGGCCGTGATGGAGGCGGCCGAGCGCGGCGAAGCTGTTAACGCAGAGATCGATTCACTTGTGGAAACGCTCGGGGTTCCGATCCCGGCGGAAACCCTGCCGTCGGCGGCAGCGGCATTCGAGGAAATATTTCCGCCGGAGGAGACTTCGGTCGAGCCGGTCGCCGGCGCTTCGGCAGAAGTCCATGACGAAGAGAATGAAGACCCGGATGAAGAAGCGCAGGAAGAAGACTCCGCAGAGGCTTTTAGTGAGGTCCCCGT
>JARLGK010000095.1 GCA_031296075.1 Candidatus Acidiferrales bacterium | reverse complement strand
GGTAAATTCGCGCCCGCTCAGGGCGACGCCCTCGCAGATTGGCGACTTCACGTTTGTCGGGCGCCGCGTCCAGCTGCTGCCATAGCCGGCGCCGGACCACCGCACGACCCCCAAACCGCGAGAAAAGATTTTCGCCGACTTGCCACTCCAACCCGGACGCATACGCGAGCGTCGAATCGGGCGTTTGCTGCCAAGCGAAGCGTCGGATACAATCATCGTTTTGCGTTTGGCACAAATATGATTCAGATACGCCTTCACAACACGCTGACGAACGATCTGCAGCCGCTCGTTCCGGTTCACCCCGGCGAAGTGCGCATCTACACCTGCGGCCCCACGGTTTACGCCTCCGCGCATATCGGAAATTTTCGCACGTTCATGTTTCAGGACGTCCTGCGGCGATTCCTGAAATCGCAGGGCCTGCGCGTGCTGCAGGTGATGAACGTCACGGACGTGGACGACCGCATCATTCAATCCGCCGCAGCCGCGGGAATCGGCATCCGCGAGTACACCGATAAATACATCCGCGCGTTCGTCGAGGACATTGACGCGCTACACATCCAGATGCCCGAGGAGCTAGTGCGCGCGACGGACCACATCGAGGACATGGTCGCGTTGATCGAGAAGCTGCAGGCCAAGGGCCTGACCTACACGAGCGAAGGCTCAATCTATTTCCGGATCGCGAAATTCCCTGCTTACGGAAGGCTTTCCAAAATCGACGTGGCCGGCATGCAAGCCGGAGCGCGCGTGGACGTCGATCAGTACGAAAAGGATGACGCGCGCGATTTCGCGCTGTGGAAGGCGCCGAAGCCGGGCGAGCACTTCTGGGAAACGCGGATCGGGCCGGGGCGTCCCGGCTGGCACATCGAATGCTCGGCGATGGCCATGAAGTATCTGGGCGACACGCTCGACATTCACACCGGAGGCGTCGATCTCGCATTCCCGCACCACGAAAACGAAATCGCGCAGAGCGAGGGCGCCACGGGAAAGCAGTTCGTGCGCACATGGCTGCACGCCGAACACTTAATTATCGAAGGCCAGAAGATGTCGAAATCGCTCGGGAACTTCTACACTCTGCGCGATCTTTTCGCGCGCGGCCACAAGCCCTCGACCATCCGCTATCTGCTGCTCTCGGTGCCCTACCGCCGCCAGCTGAATTTCACGGAAGAGGGCATTGTGCAGGCGCGGAACTCGACCGAACGGCTGCGTAATTTCGTGACCAGGCTGAAGACGGCACAATTCCCGCCGGGCTCGAACGCGGAAAACGAAAAGCGCATCGAGAAGGCCGAGAACGATTTCGATGCCGGCCTCGCGGACGATATCAATACGGCGATGGCGCTCGCGGCGGTTTTCGATCTGGTGCGAGACATCAATACGTCCATGGACCGCGGCACGTTTCTGCAGCAGGACGCGCCGCGCGCCGTGGCCGCGATGGAAAAATTCGATGACGTGCTGGCGCTACTCGCCGACGACGACGATGAAAGACTCGCCAAGCTCGGTTTCTCTCCGCAGAAAGCGCGCATGGCCGCCGCAGAGGTGGAAGCGTTGATCGAGGAACGCCAGGCGGCGAAGAAGCGGCGCGACTTCAAGCGCGCCGACGAGATACGGCAGAAATTCGCGGATTCTGGTATTCTATTAGAAGATGCGAAGGACGGAAGCGTCCGGTGGAAATACAAATGAACTTTTCCTCAAAACACGCGCACTTGCTTCACAGCCAGCCTTCTCTGGACCGGCCGAATCTCTTCGGCGCAGCCTAATTCCCTTTTCCTCTAAGGATGTGCCCAGCACGCTGCGGCGGAAACCGCTCTGCGCGCACGGGGACCAGCACAATTCCGGGAGGAACAGATGCAAGTCGCCGAGAGCAAACGTAAACTACCGCACCTGATAACCGCACTACCCGGCCCCAAAGCCAAGCAGATTGTCGAGCGCGACCGTAACGTGGTCTCGCCGTCGTACACGCGCGACTACCCGCTGGTCGCCAAGACGGGCCGCGGCGCCGTGGTGGAGGACGTGGACGGAAACACCTTTCTCGATTTCGCCGCCGGGATTGCCGTCGTCGCCACGGGGCATTGCCATCCGCAGGTGGTCGCCGCCATCCAGAAGCAGGCGGCCGAGTTGATTCACATGTCGTGTACCGATTTTTATTACGAGGGCACCGTCGAGCTGGCGGAAAAGCTCGCTTCGATTGCGCCGGGCAAGAGCGCGAAGCGCGTTTATTTCGGAAACTCGGGCACCGAGGCGGTGGAAGCCGCGATGAAGCTCGCCCGGTATCACACCAAGCGCGACAAATTCATCGCGTTCCACGGCTGCTTTCACGGGCGCACGTTCGGCTCGCTTTCACTCACCGCGAGCAAAGCCGTTCAGCGGAAAAACTTCGGCTCACTGCTCGCCGGAGTATTTCATGCGCCTTATCCGAACACCTATCGCGGTGCTTACGGTGTCCGTCCGGAAAACGCCGCGGCCGATTCCTTGGCGTATATCGAGAACGAACTTTTCAAGCGGCTCTGCGATCCCGCGGATGTTGCCGCGATTTTCGTCGAGCCAATTCAGGGCGAGGGCGGATATCTCGCGGCGCCGCCGGAATTTCTGCAGGGCCTCGAGCGCCTTTGCCGCAAGCACGGAATTCTGCTGGTCGCCGACGAAGTCCAGTCGGGGATGGGCCGCACGGGCAAATGGTGGGCCGTGGACCACGCCGGCATCGAGCCGGACATCATCTGCACGGCGAAAGGGATCGCATCGGGAATGCCGCTCTGCGCCATGATCGCGAAAGCGGAAGTGATGGATTGGAAACCCGGCGCGCACGCCTCGACGTTCGGCGGCAATCCGGTTTCGATCGCCGCTGCGCTTGCGACCATCGCTCTGCTGGAGCAAAATGCCATTGCAAATGCGGGCCGCATGGGCGAATTTATCTTCCGCCAAACGTCCGATTGGCGCGAGCGCCACAAGAGCGTGGGCGACATTCGCGGCAAAGGGCTGATGATTGGGATCGAGTTCGTGCTTGATCAGAAGACGAAGGAAAAAGCGCCCCGCATCCGCGATCGCGTCATCGAAGCAGCGTTCCGCAAAGGACTGCTCGTGCTCGGCGCGGGAGAGAACTCACTCCGGCTCGCTCCTCCGCTGGTGATCGACGAAGAGCAGGCCGAATTCGCCGTGCGCACGCTCGATGCATGCATCAGCGAGGCCGAGCGGTCGATCTAGTTTCCGCGGGGGCGGGGCGCGCGGACCCGCTCCTGCAAATTATCCCGGGCATCCCTCGGTTTAGTAACGCAGGTTCAGGAACGCACATGCTCGCGCGGTTGATGTTTGCCATCGTGGACTTCGCGGCCCGCAAGGGTCTCGCCGACGCCAGCGTTTCGAACGCCCCTGATCCATCTCCCAAGCAGCAAGCGCGGCGCACCGGCGTTCGCGGCGAAACGTATGCCTACTGGTATCTCCGACGCCACGGCTACGTGCTCGTCGCGCGGAATTACACCTCGCCGGGAATCAAGGGCGAACTCGACATGGTCGGCTTTGACGGGCCGGTCCTTGCGTTCGTGGAGGTTAAGACGCGCACGCCAGCCGAGCGAGATCAGCCGACGCCCGAGGAAGCCGTGAAGGCGGACAAGCGCCGGAACGTCACGCGCATGGCGCGGCAGTTTCTTCGCACGCGGCGCGCGGAAGCCGTGCCCTATCGTTTTGACGTCCTCGCCATCTAGTCCCGTTCCGGAACACGCCCTGCGGTGCGTCTGCACAAGGGGGCGTTCGCTCCCGAAACTACCTGAACAACACCGCTCCTTCCGCGCCCGCCGTAGTAGAATAAATCTCCAGAGTGCGTGTTCGGTCCTCCATGGATCGCTTGGAATCGAGGAGGTAAGGTTGCCGGAACTTCGCAGAGACCCGATCACTGGCCGCTGGGTCATCATTTCCTCGGACCGCGCCAGGCGCCCCTCGGATTTTGTGCGCGAGAGCGTTCGGATCAAGGGAGTCGGAGTTTGTCCGTTCTGCCCCGGCAACGAAGGAAAGACCCCGCCCGAAGTACTGGCCTATGGCCGCAACGTCAGCGGAAGGGACACGCCCGGATGGTCGTTGCGCGTGGTACCCAATAAATTTCCAGCTCTGGGCATCGAAGGCAGTCTCGACCGCGAAGGCGAGGGTATGTTTGACCGCATGAACGGCGTGGGCGCGCACGAAGTGATCGTCGAAACGAACGATCATCAACTCACGCTGGCATCCATGCCCGAGAAAGCGGTCGAGGAAACGCTCTGGGCCTATCGCGACCGCATGCTCGATCTGAAAAACGACCGCCGCTTCCGCTACATTCTGCTATTCAAGAATCACGGCGAGCCGGCCGGGGCGTCGCTCGAGCATACGCACTCGCAATTGATCGCCCTGCCGATCGTGCCCAAGCGCGTGCGCGAGGAAGTGGACAGCTCGAAGCATTACTACGACGAAAAAGAGCGCTCCATCTTCTGCGACATGATCCGCCAGGAAATCGAGACGGAAACGCGCGTGATCCTGAACGACGACCACTTCATCGCGCTGGCTCCATACGCCCCGCGCTTCCCGTTCGAGACATGGATCCTGCCGCGCCAGCACAGCTCGGCTTTCGAAAACATGCCCACGCCCTACTACGGCGCGCTGGCGAAAGTTCTGCGCAATTTCCTGGGGCGGCTTGACACGGCGCTGGAGTTCCCCTCGTACAACTACGTCGTCCACACGTCGCCCATCGGCGAGGAAATCAACGACCATTACCACTGGCACATCGAGATGATGCCCAAGCTGAGCAAGGTGGCGGGATTCGAATGGGGCACGGGCTTTTACATCAATCCCACGCCGCCCGAAGAAGCTGCGCGGTTCCTGCGTGACGCGACTCCCAAATAGGAAATCTCTTCCTACGATCGCTTCAGTTTTTTCCGCGCGGACACGAAGAGTGTAATCGCGAGCGCCACAAACAGGAACACGCCCAGTCCCATCTTCTGGCTGAGTTGAGGCATGAACGTCTGCCCGAATGCGAACATCCCGGTCGGCCACGGCAGATGAAGCGTGCGAATGAGCCAGTGCGGCAGGTGTTCGCTCAACTCCTGGTCCTGGAGCAGGTTGATCACGATGGCGAGCAGGCCGAAAACGCCGCCGGCAGCGATCAATCCGCTCGAGTAGAGAGAGCCGGGGCTGACTTCGCTTCCGGCGCCTTCCTTCTTCTCGGCGCCGCGCTCCGCAAGCCAGCGCACCAAGCCCCCGGCGAACATGGCCATCGTCGTCCCGATTGAAATATAGGAGCCCACCGCGAACGGCAGAGAGCGCACGCCCAGAATCTCGATGGCGATCACCAAAAAAACTCCGAGAAAAACAAGACGCCATGGAAGCCGCCGGTTCAAGATGCCGCTGATGACCGTGGCCATCAAACGCGCCTGCGGCGCCGCGGCCTTCGCGCTGCCGATCCCTTGCTCCCATTGAACTTCGATCTGGCGCGTCGCCGGGTCGTAGAGATATTTGCCGTCGGGAATTTCGCCTGAGCCGATGGCATTCACGAGAACGTAGGTTTTTCCCTCGTGCGTGTAGTTGTCCTGCTGTTTCTCGACGCCAGTCGGCAGCTGATTGATGTCCAGCGCGATCTGGATCGGTTTGTATTGCGCGAGGCCAACGTTCATCAGGATCAGCGTGCCGCCAATGGCGAACGAGGAAACGAGCACGCCGATGATCAAGCCGATCTGCTGCTTTGCCGGCGTAGCGCCCACGAGATAGCCGGTCTTCAAATCCTGCGATGTGGCGCCCGCGATAGCCGCGGCGATGCACACCACGCCCCCGATCGTCAGCGCGAGCACCGCGTACGAGTTCGCGGTCCAGTGCACCACCAGAAAAACCGCGCAGGTGGCCATCAGCGTCGCGATCGTCATTCCACTGATCGGATTGGAGGAGTTCCCGATCAGCCCGCTGATTCGCGATGCCACCGTCACGAACAGGAAGCCGAAAACGATTATGAAAAACGCCGCAATCAAATTCGCAAACGCGCCGCTTTGCGCTCCGGGAATCGGCTTGAACCTGAGAAGCGCCCAGATCATCGCCATGATCACCACCGAACCCACGATCACAACTCGCATCGAAAGATCGCGCTCGGTGCGGCTGGCTGCGGGCATCGCCGCATGCTTTGCGCGGACATCCTTCAATCCAGCGGTGAGCGCCGCAAGAATTGTCGGCATCGTCTTGATCAGCGTGATCAGCCCCGAAGCAGCAACGGCTCCGGCGCCCATCGGGCGAATGTACGTGCCCCAGAGCTGGTCCGGACTCATTTGCGGAATGGGTATCGTGCTCGGATACAGAGCCACGCCCGGCGCGAGCGAGCCGAAAAATCGAATCGCCGGCATCATCACTAGCCAGGAAATCACGCCGCCCGCAAACAAGGTTCCCGCCACGCGCGGCCCGATGATGTAGCCCACGCCGAGATACTCGGAAGTGATCGTGCAGCGCATGGACGCGCCGGGCAGCCACTTCGGCTGGTAGTCCGGCTGGGTCGGCCACATTCCCAGCGTGTTCATGCAGAACGTGTACACGCCACCCAGGCCCAAACCCCAGAACACGCGCCCGGCAAACGATCCGCCGCGCTCACCGGCAACGAGCACGTCAGCACACGCCGTACCTTCGGGAAAAGTGAGATTGCCGTGCTCCTTGACGATCAGCTGCCGCCGCAGCGGAATCATGAACAGGACGCCCAGCGTCCCGCCCAGCAGCGCCAGGAAAAAGATGCGCCAATATTCCGTGTTGAGCGAGTAGCCGAGGAAAATTAGGGCGGGCATCGTGAAGATCACGCCGGCGGCAGCCGACTCTCCGGCGGAGCCGGTGGTCTGCACGATATTGTTTTCGAGAATCGTCGAGCGCCCGAACGCGCGCAGAATACTGATGGAAAGAACGGCGATGGGGATGGAAGCGGAAACGGTCAGGCCGGCGCGCAAACCGACGTACACCGAGACCGCGCCGAACAAAATTCCAAATAGCGCGCCCAGCACGACCGCGCGAAGGCTGAATTCGCGGAGGTTTTCGCCCGCGTCCACAAACGGGCGAAACTCGCCCGGCGGTGCGGTCGAGCTCCAGGGCTTCGTGGCCACGCCGTGCCTCCCTTGCCGTCTCGCCGCGCGCTCATCGGAGCACAAACCAAATCAGCTGCGGCGGAGCGGGAAAGGTAGCACCGCGTGTCCGCCCAGGCAAGACGCAATCGGGGCGTGGGCTCCTTCCTGGTTCAGGAATAAACCTGAGAATGTTCCGCCGAAATCGAGACGCTACCCGTCCATCGCGTGATTGTGCTCGTTCAGAATGATAGGTGACACTCGGTAGAGTGTCGGGATGAGAAGAATCAAGTGGTGTGAGCTTCCCGAGGCCCGCGAGCTGGCGGGCCTCGGGAAGATGCGGAGCCGGCCCGCGCAGGCCCGGCTCCAGTGG
>JARLGK010000094.1 GCA_031296075.1 Candidatus Acidiferrales bacterium | reverse complement strand
CTCGGGAAGCTCACACCACTTGATTCTTCTCATCCCGACACTCTACCGAGTGTCACCTATCATTCTGAACGAGCACAGGGAGTCCCAGATCGCACGTTACGATCTGGCGCGCTATCGGGGGATCGGCGGCGGGATGTAGGCGAAAGTCCGTGCAAACAGCCACATGAAGAAGAGAACCAGCCCGGCATTCACGGTCAAATAGAGCATTCCGTATCCGACCAAATCGCGGGCCCGTACCTTCAGGATTCCCAGCAGCGGCAGCATCCAAAACGGATTCACCAGGTTTGGCAATGCTTCGGCAGTGTTGTAAATCTGCACGACCCAGCCGAGATGGACGTGAAGGTCCTTGGCCGCTTGCAGGACGTAGGGTGCTTCGATGAGCCATTTGCTGCCACCCGAAGGAACAAACAGGCCAAGAATGCCGGAGTAAATCGCCACCAGCACGGGGAACGTGCCGTGCGAAGAAATGCGCACAAAGAATCCGGCCAAATCGCGGGAAAGCGGCGACATTGTCATGATGCCGAAAATACCGCCGTAGAAAGGGAACTGAATCAGCACGCCGGCCGTTGCCGGAACCGCATTGTGTACGGCGCGCGTGAACGACCTCGGCCTCCAATGCAGCAGCAGTCCGATCATCAGAAAAAGAAAATTGTACGTATTCAGGTCGAGTGCAGCGAGGGGGCCGCGCGCAGCGACCACTTGACCGAAGTACGTGAGACCGATCACGCCGATCACCAGCGAGAGCGCCGGAGCATGCTCCAGCCATTCGGCCGGACTTCGCCGCTCCTCCGGTTTTGATGTCGGGGCATCTTCGACAACGCCGAAGTATTCGGCCGTTTTCGCCGACGACGCCGGGGCCGACAGATATGCCACCATGATGGATGCGAACATCAATATCGCTGCCATTGCCAGGCTCTGCCAGGTGTAGATCGTCTGGCTTAGAGGAATCACGCCGCTGATTTTGATCAACCCAGCGGGAATGGACGCCGGGGTTGCCATCAGCAGGGCCGCGGATGAGGAAATCCCGAGCGCCCAAACGGTGCCGGTGCCGAGGTACGACGCCGCGCCGATCGCTCGATAATCAACGCCGCGAACCTGCTTCACGACTTCGCGGACCAACAGGCCGCTGAAGATCAGGCTAAGACCCCAGCTGACGAGCGATGTCACCATCGAGAAAAATGCGACGAACGCCACGGCTCCCCGGGGCGTTCGCGGAACAGTTGCAAGCCAGCAGATCAGCCGGTGAATCGGTGGAGAAGTTGCCACGACATAACCGCCTAAGATGATGATCGCCATCTGCATCGTGAACGGAATCAGGCTCCAGAACCCCAGACCGAAATATTGCACGAGGTCGCGGAGTGCGGCGCCCGCAAAAAAGGCGGCAATGAAGACGATGATGAGCGCTATCAATGCAAAAACGAAGGCATCGGGAAACCAGCGCTCGGACCAGTCGGCGAGCGCCACGGCGACGCGCACTAGTCTGCTCGCGGAATCGTCCGCGCTCGGTTGGCCACGACCTGTGGTTGCCACGGCGGAGTTCCCCCAATCGTGGAGCGCGGGGAATAGTAGCAGATCGCCGCAAGCGCGAGGAGGGCTTGAAGCTAACTCTGGCGCGTTTGGGAAATCGCGGATTCACGCAATGCGTCGAAAACGCGCTGCGCTTGCGGGCGCGGGAGTTCGGCGGCGAGATCCTCGACGGTCAATTGGCGCAGGCGAGTCACGCTCCCGAATCGACGCAGGAGTTTTTGCGCGGTGCGATCGCCGATGCCGGGAATTTCGGTGAGGGAGGTGCGAATGCGCCGGCTCGACCGCCGCTGCCTGTGAAACGTGACCGCAAAGCGGTGGGTTTCGTCGCGAATCTGCTGAATCAGATGGAGGACCGGCGAGTGATGATCGAGCGCGATGGGTTCGCCCTCGCGCCCGAGCAGATAGAGGATCTCTTCCTTCTTGGCGATGCTCGCCACGGGCTGGTTGATGATCTCTAGCTTGTCGAGCGCCTGCGCCGCCGCGTGCAGCTGCCCGATTCCGCCATCAATGAGGATCAAACTTGGCAGCGGTTTGTGCTCTTCCTGTAAGCGGCGATAGCGTCTTTCGACCGTCTCGCGCATGCTGGCGAAATCGTCGCGCAGCAAGCCATCGGACTTTTCCGGTCCCGCTGGCATCGCGTCGCCGCGAATGATGAATTTCCGGTAGTCGGACTTCTTCATTCTTCCGTCTTCCCAAACGACCATCGAGGCGACGGTGTCCGATCCCTGAATGTGTGAAATGTCGAAGCTCTCGATTCGCCTGGGCGGCTCGGGAAGGCCGAGCGTTGACTGCAGCGCGTCGGCAATGGCCCGGGAGCTTGGTTTCAACACGCGGAAACGCTGCACGAAGGAATGCTTGGCGTTCTTTTCCACGAGCTCCAGGAACGCATGTTTCTGTCCGCGTTGCGGGTTGAGAATTTCGACGCGATGCCCGGCCGAATCGGTCAAGACGTCCTCCAGCAGCGAGCGATCTTCGAAATCGATGGGTGTGTGAATGTAACGCGGCAGATAACCGGCTTCGAGATAGAGCTGCTTCAGCAGGGACGGCAAGAACTCCGCGGGGTCGAACTCGCCGAGATCTTCCCAATAAAAGTCGCGCCGATCAACGACTCGCCCGCCGCGGAGGTGGAACAGATTAACGGCCACCTGCGGAGGTTCGGCGTACCAGGCGAGGACGTCGGTGTCGTCGCCTTCGGCCGCGGCGATCTTCTGGCGTTCTTCCATTTCAGCGAGCGTGCGCAGCAGATCGCGATAGCCGCCGGCCTCCTCGTAGCGCTGCTCCTCCGAGGCGCGCTCCATGCGCTCCTTCAGATTGCGCGAAAGATCGTTGCGTCGCCCTTCGAGAAATAGACGCACGTCACGCGCCGCTTCGGCGTAGCGTTCGTCGGTGGCGAGATCGGCGCAGGGGCCGAGGCACCGGTGGATGTAATACTGCAGGCAGGGCCGTGAATGACTCCTGCCCAGATCCACGGTGCACGACGGCACCAGAAAATGCTTGTGGATCAGATGAACCAGCCGGTAAGCGAGGCTGGCAGGGAAGTAAGGCCCGAAGTAGGTCGAGCCGTCTTTGTTCAGCCGGCGCGTCACATAGACGCGTGGGTATTTCTCGAACGCCGTGTAACGGATGTAGGGATAGGTCTTGTCGTCGCGCAGGAGGACGTTGAACTTCGGCAGGTGCCGCTTGATGAGATGGTTTTCAAGCGCCAGCGCCTCTTTCTCGTTGTCCACGACTATGCATTCAAGGTCGGCAATTTCGCGAACGAGCGAACCGGTCTTGGCATCCTGCCAACGCGATTCGAGGAAGTACGATTTGACGCGGCTGCGCAGCGAGCGCGCCTTTCCGATATAGAGGATTTTGCCCCCGGCGTCCTGAAACAGGTACACACCGGGCTGCGGGGGGAGTTGATCGACTTTTTCGCGGAGTTCCATTTGCCGCGCGCTACAATTGATGAGTGTCCGGCTCGCCTTCGGGAAGGCTCGCCGGGTGAGACAACTTTCATGATAGCAAACGCAATCTAAGCAGAATGAGAAACCCTTTGCTCCCAGCACTCGGCCAACTCGTGCTCGTTGTCTTATTGCTTGCTTTGCCTGCGGCAGCGCGGCAGAAGGATCAGACGCCTAATCCTCCGCCTGGACCGTCCGCCGGGGAATCTTCATCGCAACCGGCAGGTCCGCCCCCGGCCCCCAAGGCCGACACGGGCAGCTACGATCCAGTCTCCGCACAAGAGGATATTGAGGTCGGTATGTTTTACATGCACAAGGGTGATATTGACGCCGCGATTTCCCGATTTCAGGACGCGATTCGCCTGCGATCGACTTTCGCAAAGCCGCGACTGCTGCTTGCCGAGGCGTACGAAAAGAAGAGCGATAAGGCCAGCGCTCTGAAGTACTACAAGGAATACCTGCAGGTTTATCCCAAGGCGCCGGACGCGAAGAAGATCCAAAACAAGATAGACAAGCTCTCCGGCAAATAGGACCCGAAACTGGCGGCGCAGGAGAGCTACTTGTCCTGCAGGACCCAATCGGAAGTTGTCTCGTCGAACTGGAATCCGTAGCGGTTCCACGCGGAACCGGTGGGTTCCTTGCGCACGACATGCGCGCGTCCGGCGTGGCGTTCGACACCGCCCGACGTCAAGAAAACGTCCACGGGCGAACCTTTAGCCAGAGTGACCGCGGAGTTGCAGAGAAATCCACCCGCGCTCACATTGTCCGTGGTGGTGGATTCTTCGAATTGTTTTCCGTTGGGATCGGTGCCGCGCAGTTTCAGAAAGACCCTCATCTGCACCCGCTTGTGGGCGCGGCGTTCAGGCTGCTTGTCCTTGAGTTCGTTGGCCAGGGCCGTCTTCAGCGCGGCGAAGTCCAGCGGCTTGTGAAAATACCCCTTGGCGCCCAGGCTCTCGCAATGCTCCTTGTATTTCACTCCCGCTTCACCGGTGATCACAAAGATTGGAATTCGAGACGTATAGCTCAGGGTGTGAAAACTCTGGCACAGTTCGAATCCCGAGAACCCCGGCATCATCAGGTCCAGCAAGATTGCGTCTGGTTTGTGCTCTAAAGCAAGGCCCAGAGCTTGTTCCGGGTCACCCGTCTCCACAATCTGATAAGCGCCCGACAGCCGCATGCGGAGAAGGCCGCGAACCGCTTCGTCATCGTCCACAATCAGGATTTTCGGCATGTTCTTTGCTCCCATGTCCCTGGGTCTGAGGCGGTCTTCAGCTGCGCACGGCCGCTAGGTTGTTTCTGCTACGACTCGGCGATCCAGGGCCTCGCGAATCTTGCGCGTCAAGAGTTCGCGCGTAAAGGGCTTCAACAAAAACACGCTGCCGGGGTCCACGGGTCCTTGCGAACCAACGGCTTGCCCCGTGTATCCGGACATATAGGCGAGTCGAATTTCGGGACGCCGTCGCGTCAGTTCCTGAGCCAGGGCGCGCCCGCCCATACCAGGCATCACCATGTCCGTCAGCAACAGATCAATGGATCCCTCGTGGTGGTCGCTCACTTCAAGCGCTTCGATGCCGTCTTTGGCTTCGAGCACTTTGTAGCCGCAAAGCTCGAGGGTGTTGCGCGTCAAAGTCCTCAAGGAAGTCTCGTCTTCCGCCAGGAGAATTGTCTCGTTGCCAGTGAACGAGGTGGCGGCATCCGTCGGCGTGTCAGTCTTGATGGCTTCGTGGACGCGCGGTAAGTAAATCTTGAAAGTGGTGCCGACGCCGGGCGAGCTATCAATATCAATATAACCGCCGCTCTGCTTCACGACGCCATAGACGGTCGAGAGGCCCAAGCCGGTTCCTTTGCCTTTTTCCTTTGTGGTGAAGAACGGCTCAAAAGCGCGCGCCTTTGTTTCGGGATCCATGCCGATTCCGCTGTCGGTGACCGTCAGGCAGACGTACGGGCCCGCCTGCACGGGGTAGGGATACCGGCGGATGAAGGCGTCGTCCATAACCATATTCTGGGTGTCAATCACAAGCTTCCCGCCCTGGGGCATGGCGTCGCGCGCGTTGACGACCAGGTTCATGACGACCTGTTCAAGCTGCCCCTGATCGGCCTTCAATCGGCCGAGCTCAGGACTCAAGACTGTCGAGAGTTCGACGTCTTCTCCAATCAGCCTGCGGAGCATTTTTTCCATGTCGGAGACGACGCCATTCAGATCGAGAACCTTGGGATCGAGAACCTGCTGCCTGCTGAACGCCAGAAGCTGGCGCGTGAGCGAAGCCGCGCGCTTTCCGGCTTTCAAAATTTCGTCCACGCTGCCGCGAAGCTTGTTTTCAGGGGCAAGGCTTTCCTGCAAGAACTCCGCATAGCCGATGATCACGCCGAGAAGGTTGTTGAAATCGTGGGCGACTCCACCAGAAAGCCGTCCCACTGCTTCCATTTTCTGCGCCTGTCGAAATTTTTCTTCCAGCTGCCGGCGCTCACTGACATCGCGATTCACGATGACGAGCTTTTCGACTTTCTTGTGCGCGTCCAGAATGGCGCTCGCGCCGGATTCGATGACGTGCCAACTGCCGTCCTTGTGGCGCATCCGGTATTGCACCGTGCGGCCCTCACCGCCTCCGCTCGCTTCCTTGGCCGCTTGTTCCGCCACCTGGCGGTCATCCGGATGAACCTGGTCGAAAAACGAAGTGCTTTCCAGCTCCTCGTTGCTGAAACCGAGAATTCGCGCGTACGCCGGGCTGTTGTAGAGCCGGCGGCCGTCCGGAGCAACGACGGCAATCATGTCGGCGGCGTTCTCGCTGATTAGCCGAAAAAGTTCCTCGCGCTGCACTAGCTGGTGGCGAATCCGATAGATCTGGACTTGCTGATAGATCGTGTAAAGGTCAAAAAGCAACACGAGGCCGACCAGGCCACGAATTGCAAGGCCCAGGTGCATCGTATCGAAGTCGCCAGCGTACTCGCGCAACATGGGCAAGCTGAAGGAGAGGATTCCGAGAGTGAGCAACAGGGTGACGAGGATGGCCGAGGACCACAGCAGCCATTCGCGTCGCTCGACGCGGCGCATTCCGGCTTGAATGTTAGTGGATGACGGTAGTTTCATAATGGACCATCACAAGTATCCCCGTCTACTAACCTACTCCTAATCGGACGGGCCGTTGCTTACTTTGCTGCGCAGAAATACAGAGGAACAAGGCAATGGCTTTTAACTAACTGATAGAAATGGCCTTAGCGCGGGTGGCGGGAAGGAAACCGGGCCAGAAAACGCATCGCACGTGCGTAATCCGTAAACCCTTTTTCGTCATTGCGGAACTTCGCGGAGTGCGATTCTCGCCGGCAGCGGGCGAATTGGATCGGATGTTTCACGTGGAGCATTTCGTGAAACAGGACATATGCCACAACGTATTCGGGCACTTTCTCGTGATCCAGTTGCCGGTTCAGCACAATCTGGTTGAGCGCCGGGTCGAAACAGCCCAATTGGGTTCGCCAGACGCGTGTGCTCCATCCCAAACGGGGGCGGGCAAGGGAACTCTGGAAGTAATGGTGGTTCAATCGCTCAAACAACGGCTCCAAATCATGATGTGCACCAGCGGGCCGATGCTCCATCCTTCGTGCGCGGCGCTGGCGCATGAGCAGAAGACGGCGGCGCGTGGATCGGGCATAGGAGAATTGGCGGTATGTTTCGATCAATTCGGCCGGAGGACGCCGCCGGTATAAACGGCCCAGCAAAATCGCTGCCGTTGCCTCCACCACGATGCGTGGCGCATTTCCGAGGACGTCGGAGAGCCGAACGTGAGCCGTATCCTCGCGCAGGCGGATGGTATGCGTGAGGTCCGCGTAGGGATGGTATTCAACCACGAAATGCGGCGGCCGGCCTTCGCATCCCAGCCGCGTATAGATGCGCTGAAAAATTCGCTCACCGCCGGGGACAGCTCGGCGTGTATTAGCACCGGGCTGCTGCGCTCGCTTCACTGTTTTCTCCGGACGGGCGGAGGCTGCATTTCTTTTTGCGCGTCTTCGGCATCGGAAATGGCGTCTTTCGTTCCGTCGATCGCGTCTTCCAGCGTGTCGCGGTAGATGTCCAGATCGGGTCCGTCCTTGTCGTACTTCTGGAGCAGCTCGAGGAATTCCTTGTCCTTCGCCTGCATCAGTTTCAGAGCTTCGCGGATATCCGAGTGCTTTTCTTTCGCGAGGGCGATTTGGTCCGCCGCGTCGTCCACGCAGCCGGCGTAACCGTTCAGCAAGCCGTTCAAAATCTCGCTCCGACGCCGCTCCTGCGTGGCACGGTTGATTTCATAATCGAACTTCTTGAGGCGGTCGTCCGCGTAGGCCATATACAGCTTGATGCGTTCGGAAGGTTCGCGGGCGTCGCGTATTTTGTCGGCCTCGACTTCGCTCAAGTAGTCCTTTACCTGCTGCGGATGGCCGGGCACTCGCGCCAGAGCCGGACCTGCCAGCATGCCCGCGGCGATCATCACGGCTACAACACAATGGCGCATCGAAACTCCCAGGCTCGGCGTCTAATGCTCCGGCTTGGCCGGCAATTCGTGAGGGAAGAGACGCTGAATGAGGCGCCGGTTGACGTCGCTGAGATCCTTGCGAACGTCCAGAAATGGAGCCTGCTCGTCGCTGGTCATGTTCACGATCACGGCGTCCAGACGGCGAAGCGATTCACGCAATGAGATCTGCAACTGCTTGAAGCCGCCGGGATGCTTTTCGGCA
Organism: Candidatus Acidiferrales bacterium; assembly: GCA_031296075.1. Classification (GTDB taxonomy): domain Bacteria; phylum Acidobacteriota; class Terriglobia; order Acidiferrales; family UBA7541; genus Palsa-295. Next base: position 16,262 of record JARLGK010000094.1, on the reverse strand, counting down.
TCCACTCCCGTCGCGTCAAGGCCCTTATTGCACGAGTCCACTTCGTCACGATAGATCCGGAGAATCGCGATCGCCTCCGGCATGTGTCCCTGCGTTACCTTCGTGTCAATTTCGGCGAACTCGGCGTCGCCGAGTTCGGGCATCAGCTTGGCTTTGGAAACCGGGCTGGGCTCCCGAGCGAGGCGGGCGCGCAGGTCGGCAATCCGGTCTTGCGCCAGAACGGCGCCTGCGAGCAGCGCGGTGGTGAGAGCGAGCGCCGAAATGCTGGTGATTCCTGGCAACGTTACCTCTTTTTGTTCTGCAGCTCGCGCGTAAGGACTCGCACGCGCGCGGTGGATATAAAGTACATATCGCTGTTCTCGTCCGCGTTCAACTGCAGAAATTTCTTATACGCGTCGAGTGCCTGGGCCGCTTCCCCCAGATTATCGTAACAGACGGCGCGGACATACCAGCTGGTAAGCGGCAGTTCCTGGCGCTTGGCGAGAGCGTCGAGGGCGCCGAGCGCCTGGGCATAGTTTTTGCTTTCGAACTCCGCGTCGACAAGATCCGCCAGGACGTCGCTCGCTTTCGGGTTCATGTTATACGCGGCGGCCAGCCAGTGGACGGCATTCGGATAGTCTTTTTTCTGAAGATACACTTCCCCCAGTCGCGCCGAGATGTCGGCGTCGCGCGGAGCGAGCTCGGCCGCTTTCTGCAGGACGGGCACGGCATCCGCGAAGCGCTTCTGGTTCCAGTAGATGTCGGAGCGCATCTTCAGTGTTCCCAGATCCTCCGGGCCTGCCGTGGCCGCTCGATCGAGTTCGGCGAGCGCTTCGTCGTATTTATTGAGATCGACGAGCACGGAGGCGTGTTCAACTCGTGCGTTGGAATCATTCGGCCGCGACTCGAGATAGAGCGCCAGCTCGTCGGCTCCTTCCGGGAGCTTCTTCTGGGCGATCAATACCGCCGCGAGTCCGCGGTGCGCGTCGGCTAGGTCGGCTGAGGTTCCTTGAAGCGTCAGCGCCGCTCGATACTCGACCTCCGCATCGGCCGGCCGCCCCGCGAGCAGAAGGGCGTGGCCGAGCGCGAATCGAATCTTGAAGTTGGCGCCGTCGAGCTTACTCGCCGCTTGGTATTGCTCGATGGCCGCCGGGAGCTTGCCACTCTGTTCCAGCGCGGTGCCCAGCAGCCACTTCGTTCGCAAGTCTTGCGGAGAAAGTTCGGCTGCTTTTTCAAGCGGCTCGACCGCTGCGCCTGGATCGCTGCCGAGTAGCGTAACGCCCAGATTCAGGTACGCAGCGGCCATTTGGGGATCAATCGCGATGGCGCGTTCGTATTCGCCCTTGGCATCCGCGGGCCGATTCAGAGCTGAGTAAACATAGCCCAGATCGTAATGCACGGTCGCGTCGTCCGGTTTTTTCGTGAGGTAATCCTGATAGCTTTGCGCGGCGGCGGCATAGTCGTGTTTGTTGATCGCCGCCTGCGCGGCATTGAGTAGATCGTTCAGCGCTCGAGTGTTGGGATCGGCGACCGCATGCTTTCTGGGCGCGCCCGTGGACTGCGCGGCGACGCTTCCCAATCCGCCGAGCAAGAGGCACAGCGCGCAGCACGCCAGCGGAATCCAGTGCTTTTTCATGCTGAGGAGCGATTCTCTCCAGGCAGTTTGGGCTTCGCCGATGACAGATGGTTTTCGTGGTTGCCGCCGTTGCGGGCATTCAGCACGCGCGCAAGAAACTTGCCGGTATGTGATTGTGAATTGCGCGCCACCTGCTCGGGAGTTCCCGCGGCCATAATCTTGCCGCCGGCATCGCCGCCCTCGGGTCCCAGATCGATCATCCAGTCGGCTGATTTGATCACGTCCAGGTTGTGTTCGATGATCAGCACGGAAGCCCCGCCTTCGAGCAATTTCCGGAACGAGGTCAGCAGCTTCTGAATATCGTCGAAGTGCAGACCAGTGGTCGGCTCGTCGAAGATATACAGGATGCCGCTGTTGTCCTGTCGGGTAAGATGCGCGGCAAGTTTCAGGCGTTGTGCCTCGCCACCGGAAAGAGTGGTGCCGGATTGTCCGAGGCGCAAGTATCCGAGGCCAACTTCGTCGAGCAGACGCAGCCGTGCGGTGACCTTGGGATACGGAGCGAAGAACGCGAGCGCTTCTCGCACGGTCATTTGGAGTACGTCGTGGATGTTCTTGCCGCGATGGCGCACTTCGAGCACGCTGCTCTTGTAGCGCGTGCCTCGGCACTCCTCGCAGACCAACTCGACGTCGGCCAGGAATCGCATTTCCACGGTGACCGTTCCGTCGCCCTGGCACGCCTCGCATCGGCCGCCGGGAATGTTGAACGAGAAATGCCCGGCGCCGAGGCCGCGCTTCTTCGCTTCCGGAGTGGCGGCGAAAAGGTCGCGGATCGAATCGAACGCCTTCATGTACGTCGCCGGATTCGAACGCGGGGTCCGCCCGATCGGCGACTGGTCAACCATCTCCACGGCCAGGATTGGCGCGTCGCCTTCGATTCGATCGCAGTATTCGCACCAATTCCTGCCCGCGCGCTTCGCCTCAAGCGCTTTATAGATAACGTCGTACACGAGTGTCGATTTGCCGGAGCCCGAAACGCCCGTGACCGCCACGAGCATTCCCAGCGGAATGGTCACGTCCACGCCCTGGAGATTGTGGCTGCGTGCCCCGATGATTTTCAGGAACCTGCCCTGCGGCTTGCGTCTCCGGGACGGTACGGCGATTCGCAATTCGCCGCGCAGGTATCGGCCGGTGAGTGATTGCGGGCTCGCCAGCAGCTCTTCGCGTGTTCCCGCGAAAATTAATTCGCCGCCGTGTTCACCCGCGCCCGGTCCGAGATCGAGAATGGTGTCGGCCGCCAGAATCGTATCGGGATCGTGTTCGACCACCAACAGCGTGTTCCCGAGGTCGCGAAGACCCTTCAAGATTTCAATCAGGCGGCCAGTATCTCGCGGATGCAAGCCGATGGAAGGCTCGTCGAGCACATAGAGCGCGCCGACGAGATGCGATCCGAGCGACGTGGCGAGTTGGATGCGCTGCGCTTCGCCGCCCGACAGCGTCGAAGTCAGGCGGTCGAGCGTAAGGTAGTCGAGTCCTACTTCGTCGAGAAATCGCAATCGCTGCTGAATCTCTTCCAGCACTTTTTCAGCGATCGTGGTTTCGGCGGGACTGAGCTGCAGGCCATCAAGGAAAGGCCGCGCCTCTTTGACCGTCATCTGGCAAACTTCGGTTATCGAGCGCCCCGCGATTTTCACCGCGCGGGCCTCCGCTCGCAATCGTGTCCCGCGGCAGTCCGGGCACAACGCATAGCCCCGATAGCGGCTCAGAAAGACCCGTACATGCAGCTTGTATTTCTTGCGTTCCAGCCAGCCGAAAAATCCCTTAATGCCCAGAAAATCTTCCTTCCGGTCGCCGTCGAGAATAGCGTTGCGCTGTGCCGCCGTCAGGTCGCGGAACGGCACATCGAAGGGGATTCCTTTCGCTCGCGCGTACCGGCGCATATCCATGGTGAGTTGCTTGTACCGCGGCTTCGTCCACGGCTCGATCGCGCCATCCGCCAGCGATTTCCCCTTATCCGGCACGACGCGGTCCAGATCGAAGTCGATGGTGTTGCCGAATCCCTGGCAGCGCGGACACGCGCCGTAGGGATTGTTGAACGAGAAAAGCCGCGGTTCGGGCTCCTGATACACGGCGCCGCATTTCTTGCAGTCGAATCGTTCGTTGAATACGAGTCTATCCGGAGTCTGGCTCGGCGCACTGGCTGGATCGTCCGGCACAAATTGTAAAATGGCCTCGCCGCGGCCTTCCCGATAGCAGATCTCGATCGAGTCCACCAGGCGCGAGCGGATTTCGGGCGACAGCGAGAGGCGATCCACGAGCACGTACGCCGGTTTCCCGAAATCCAAGTCGAGCAGGTCCTCCGGCGTCGAGAACTCGAATACGCGCCCTGACTGGTAGAGCCGGTTAAATCCGCGCTTGCGCAAGTTCGTGAGTGTCAGGCGTATCGTGTCCGGTGATGGATGCGCGGCTTTTCGCGCCCGCGCCGCCGAATCTTTTGGCCCCGTGCCTGCCGCCGGTTCAGGCGCGAACACCAGTTCGTACAAGACATAAAAGCGCTGCCCCGCGGGAAGCGACAGCACGCGCGCGGCGATTTCATCGAGCGTGTCTTTCCGCACCTCTTCGCCGCAATTGAGGCAGAAGGTGTGTCCCGCGCGCGCATAAAGCAGCCGCAGGTAGTCGTAGATTTCCGTTGCAGTCCCAACCGTGGACCGCGGATTCCGCGTGGAATTCTTCTGCCGGATGGAAATGGCCGGAGCAATGCCGGTGATCTCGTCCACGTCCGGTTTCTCGATGCGTTCGAGGAATTGCCGCGCGTACGCCGAAAGCGACTCGATGTAGCGCCGCTGTCCCTCGGCATAGAGCGTGTCGAATGCGAGACTCGATTTGCCCGATCCGGACACGCCGGTGACCACGGTGATGGCATTGTGCGGGATCGTGAAATCGATATTCTTGAGGTTGTGGACGCGTGCCCCGCGGACGCGGATTTCCTCGACATCCGCCGCCACTGGCGTGGCCGCCGGACGAAGCAGGACCTCTTTTGCGAGAGCGAGCTTCTCAGTGCGTTCCATTGGCATCTGCCTAAATAAAAAATTATACGCCTCGCCGCCGCTGCAAACAAATTGGCGTTTACCCGGCTCTGGGGCTCGCGGCGACTCGGATTTGGAACGATTGGAAGTGGTTGAAACGCGAAATCGATACAGGACAGGGTGCCGAGGGAAATATTCGAGGCTTTGCTTAGTCTCCTGCCGCAGCCTTCGGCGCGTAATACCCGGTCCGCGTTCGCACGGATAGCTTGCCGCGCCCATTGGGAGGGATCACCTGTACCTTCAGGGGCCTAAATGTGCCGTCGCGGGCCGTATTCACGGGGTAGTAGCCGAGCGTGTATTGGTTGCGGATCTCGCGCGCCACCTGCTCGCAAATCGGCGTTACCTGCTCCAGTTTGTCCGGAAAATACGCCAGTCCGCCGGTCGCTTCCGCGATTTCCGACAGCACTTTTTTCGAGCGCCGGACCATTCTCTTGTCGTGCTCCAGATCGTCTTCGCTGTAGACGCCGATCGCGTAGATGGTCGCATTGGATTCTTCGGACGCCTTGATCGCGTCCTCGAACGTTTTTTCGCTGGCGGTATCCTCGCCGTCGGTTACCAGCAGCAGAACACGCTTGTCCTTGTGGCCCTTCTTCAAATGAGCAAGCGATCCGATCAGGGCGTCGTAGAGCGCCGTGCTGCCGCGCGTATCAATCCGCGCAAGCGCGTCGTGGAGGTTTGCCTGGTCGCTGGTGAAGTCGCCGTCGGTATCGAGGTAATACTCGTCGTTGAAATTGACCACGAACGCCTCGTCCTGCGGATTACTGGTGCGGACAAACGTCATCGCCGCAGCGTTCACCTGGTCGCGCTTCTCGCGCATGCTTCCGCTGTTGTCGATAACCAGTCCCATGGTCACCGGAATGTCGTCGCGCGAAAAGAAAGATAGTTTTTGTTCGATGTTCTGCTCAAATACGCGAAAATTCCCCTGTTTTAAGTCAGATATGAACTGTCCTTTTCCGTCCGCCACGGTCACGTGCAGCACGACCAGGTCCACCGCGGCTCGGAGCCGGTGATCCGGCGACGGCTGCTGGCCCGGCGGCGTATATCCGGGCGGGGGCGGGGGACTGGACGGCGCCAGAATTGGCGGCGGATTCTGTGCGTGCGCGAAGGGACAAACGAAGAAGGCGCTTAGGAAAAGTACGAGCAGAATTGCAGAGCGATGGACGCTAGTGGCCCGGCGCGAAATACCCGCTCTTTGCGGAGACGGTGAGTGGCGGCAGACCCTGGGGAGGGTTGAGTCTGACTTTGATCTTGCGCCATTTGCCGTCGTGCATCCGATGGCTCGGTATGTATCCCAGGACATACTGATTGCGCAGCTCCATGCTTATTTTGGTTGCGATGTCCGGCAGCTGGTTGACGTTTTTCACCACAAACGTCCGGCCGCCGGTCATCATCGTCATATCGCCCAGAAGACCCGGGCCTTCCCGCTCCTCCGGCGTTGGCCCGCCGTCGGGATCGAACAGCCCGATGGCATAAATCTGAACGTCCGCTTCTCTTACAAAGTTTCGGACTTCCGTTTCGCTGTACCGACTATGATTATCGCCTCCATCCGATAGGATGAGCAAAGCTTTCTTTGTGTTGTGTGCTCCGCGCATTTGGCTCAATCCCAGGTAGACGCCGTCAAAGAGCGCCGTCAAGCCGTGCGCGCCGGTATACATCAGACGGTCCTGCAGATCGTCCACACTGGCAGTGAATTGACTGATGAGCTGCGCCCGGTCGTTGAAATTCACCAGAAAGAATTCGTCCTGCGGATTCGCGGTGCGGAAAAATTGCACGGCGGCCTGGCGCGATTTGTCGATCTTATCCGCCATGCTCCCGCTCATATCGAAGATCACGCCGATCGAGACCGGCACGTCCTCGCTCGAGAAACGGATGATTTCCTGCTCCACGCCGTCCTCGAACACGCGGAAGTGCTGCTGCTCGAGTCCTGTCACCAGGCGCCCAAGCGGATCGGTGACCGACGCGCCCACCAGCGTGATCTGCGTTTCGATGCGGATCGGCTGGCCCTTCTGAATTTTGAACGAGTCGGTAAGTGGAGGAGTGGCCGGGCCTGGAGGAGCTTCTTGAGCCCTGGAAGGTGCTGCCAGCGAACCGCCGAGGAGCGTGCCAAGGATCGCGCAAAGCGCTACCAACCCCCAGTTTCGAGCTGGCTGACCGGTGCGGTGATCCATGGTACCCCCGGGCGCGCTACTCTCGGATATTACCACCTTACAAATCCAAATCAAGCACCACTCTGATCCGTCCGCGCGCATCGGCCTGCCCAAAGCCGTCCCGCGCTCCATGGTAATATGGCGTCATCGGCGGAGAGCCAGGCGAGTTTATGGCGAATTCGACTTCAACGAAGGTTCTGGCGGTGATTCCGGCGCGACACGCGTCGTCGCGCTTTCCCGGGAAGCCGCTCGCGCCGATCGCCGGCAAGCCCATGATCCAGCACGTGGTCGAGAGGGTCCGTCGGGCGGGCCAAGTCTCTCGAGTTGTGGTCGCCACCGAAGACGCCCGGATTAAGACTGCCGTCGAAGCCTTCGGCGGCGAAGCGATCATCACGCGCTCCGACCATCGCACGGGAACCGACCGCGTGGCCGAGGTTGCCACGCACCTGCCCGCCGAGATTTACGTGAATGTGCAGGGTGATGAGCCATTGATCGATCCGGGCACGGTAGACGCGCTCGTCTCCGCCATGCTCGAGGACGATTCGATTCAGCTGGCGACTCCGTGTACCGCAATTGCGGAGCCCGGCGACATCATGGATCCAAACGTGGTTAAGGTCGTCCGGGACTTCGATGGGAATGCGCTGTATTTTTCGCGTGCGCCCGTTCCGTGGGTGCGCGACACCGCGGAAACCGTTGCTGCGCGGCACTGGAAGCACCTCGGCCTCTATGGCTTCCGGCGCGACGCGCTCCTCGAATTCCCCACGCTGCCTCCAGGCGAACTTGAGCGCCTCGAACAGCTCGAACAACTCCGTTGGCTTGAGAATGGATTCCGGATCCGCGTCATCGAAACCGATTACGATGCCGTCAGCGTTGATGTCCCCGCCGATGTCGAACGAGTCGAAAAGCTCCTCGCGATCGTGGACCGCGGGCGAGTTTAAATCCTGTGCCTGGTTTGGCTAGCGCAGGTGGAAATTGACCTGCACTTCCATGGAGATCGAGACAGGCGTGCCATCCAAATAAGTAGGTTCATACTTCCACTGCATGACGGCACGTAGCGCGGAGGCCATCAGCAGGCCTGGCCCTGAGACCGCGCGCGCCTGCACCACATCTCCATTCTCGTCGATGATTGCGTCGATCATGACGACCCCTTCGACGTGGGCCTGCCGCGCAATAGGCGAGTAGTTCGGTTGGACCCTGCTTATTTCTCGCGGCGGCTTGACGATGCCACCGACGCGGTACACGGTCTTCTTTGGCGCCGCCGGCGGTGGGGGAGCCACTGCGGAACCGCCAAGTATGCCGCCGAGAACCCCTCCGATCTCTCCGCCCGGGACTCCGCCTACCACACCTCCCGGATTCAGGTCCGGAACATCGTCGTCCTTGATCTGCATAATTTTCTTTGGAATCACGGTCGGCATCGTCAGCATGGCGGATTGAATGGGCCGTACGACGCGCCTGGCGGTTTCTGGAACCGCCGGAGGACGCGGTGCCGGAGCAGCAGGCGGCTTCGGCATCGTGAGATACGTAGCCCGAAGGTCGTGCATATCGATGGCCTGCGTGAACGCAAAAGGTATGATCACCACCGCGCCGACAATTAGTATGTGAATCGCCAGAGAGATGAACCAATCCGTCGGGCTTCTATGGGCGCTGCCAATCGGCATGTCGAGGAGGCTGTGGAGAAACGTCTCTAGTGCTTCCTCGGCGGCAACGTGGCGCAATGGCTCCTCGCATTGCGGGATGCCGCCCCAGTAGCGCGCTGCCAAGCTGTGTTTCTTGTATTCTGAAATTTCTTGCGAGGGCTTCGACGATCGTCGACTACTCTCCCGTATTCCTAGATCCAGAATCAACGCAGCGCCTGTTGCGTCACCTTTTCTTTCTTCCAGTGCGGGAGAGCTCATATGCAGCCCCTTCCTTCGCCTCTATGCGGACCGACCACATGTTTTTTTGTATCATCGATGCCGTGGGCGGATTGCGACGGGCGTCACACTTTCTGGTGATGCGGATCACTCGTCTCAGAATCTCCGCGCGGCTCGAAAATCGTAATTTGACACGCATGCGCTTTCCCCCCATAATCAGTTGTACGCTGACTCCATCGGAGGGATTCGAGCGCCTTGCACACCGGCCCGAAATACATCTTCGTTACGGGCGGCGTGGTTTCTTCCCTCGGAAAAGGCGTGGCAGCGGCTTCGATGGGTTGTTTGCTTGAAAGCCGTGGCCTCCGCGTTACCCTACAGAAGTGCGATCCCTACCTGAACGTTGATCCCGGGACAATGTCGCCCTATCAGCACGGTGAGGTGTTTGTCACCGACGACGGCGCGGAAACCGATTTAGACCTCGGACATTACGAGCGCTTCGCATCCGCGCACCTCACCAAGGACCATAATTGGACCACCGGCCGAATCTACGAATCGATCATCGCCAAGGAACGCCGCGGCGACTATCTCGGCAAGACCGTGCAGGTGATTCCGCACGTTACCGATGAGATCAAAGCCGCGTTCCGCAAAGTGGCCGACGGCGTGGACATCGTCATCGTCGAAATCGGTGGGACGGTTGGCGACATCGAATCGCTGCCGTTTATGGAAGCGATTCGCCAGATGCGCCTCGAACTCGGCGCCGAAAATGTGGTCTTCGTGCACCTCACGCTCGTGCCCTTCATCGCCACTGCGGGCGAGCTCAAGACCAAGCCAACACAGCACAGCGTCAAGGAGATGTTGAGCATCGGAATTCAGCCCGACATCCTGATTTGCCGCAGCGATCGCCCGCTGGGCGCTGACCTGAAGGCCAAGATTGCACTGTTCTGCAACGTTGCCGAAAGATGCGTCATTTCCGCGCCGGACGTGGCCAACATCTACGAGGTTCCGATGACGCTCGCGTCGGAAGGCCTCGACGAGCAGGTCTTGCGGCTGCTGCATCTGGAAGCGCCGCCGCGCGACCTTAGTAAGTGGCTTGCGATGCTCGAAAATCTCGAGCAGCCGCAGGGCGAGGTGCGCATCGGCGTGGTGGGGAAGTACGTGCAGCTCGAGGATGCCTACAAGAGTCTTCGCGAAGCTCTCGTCCACGGCGGTCTCGCGAGCCGCCAGCGAGTGGTCATCGAATGGATCGAAGCGGAAGACATCGATTCAGCCGCGACTGCTGAGCGCCTGCTTCGCCACGTGGATGGGGTTCTTGTGCCGGGAGGTTTCGGCAAGCGCGGAATTCAGGGTATGGTCCACGCCATCACCTACGCGCGCGAGAAGAAAGTCCCATTCTTCGGCATCTGCCTGGGGATGCAGTGCGCCACGATCGAATACGCGCGGCAGGTCTCGAAGCTCGACCACGCCGATTCGACCGAGTTCGATTCTTCAACCCCCTATCGCGTGATTTATAAACTCCGCGAACTGCTGGGAGTGGACGAGATGGGCGGCACGATGCGACTGGGCGCGTGGCCCTGCAAGCTTGAGCCCGGCTCGTTTGCCGCGAAGGCCTATGGCACGACTGAAATTTCCGAGCGCCATCGCCATCGCTACGAATTCAATTGTGAATACGAGCCCACGCTCACGGCAGCCGGCTTCCGTATCACCGGTCGCACGCCCGATGGAATCTACGTCGAGATCGTGGAAGTCCCCGATCACCCGTGGTTCGTGGGCTGCCAGTTTCATCCCGAATTCAAATCGAAGCCGCTCGCGCCGCATCCGCTGTTCGCGGCGTTCGTGCGCGCGAGTCTTGAACACCGTCATCTTCGTCTCGGGCAACCCGCCGATGCCGTTGCCTCGGACGTTCGCATTCGCGGCATCGATCCCAGCTCGGATTCCCGCGCCTCCGCCGCTTCTTCTTAGTCCCGTCGCAGGGCGTACAAAGCTTCCGCGCTCGTCCTTGCTCAGAATTTCTCTGTGACCTCCGTCCGGACTCCGTGTTCTCTGTGTTAAGTCGTTTCGCTCTTCGGTTTTGCCTTCCGCCGTTGCATTTCATGTAGCTCACCCCGTCTCGTTGGGCTGAGGCCTTCTCGGACTGAGACTCCGCCGGCGGCGGAGTCGAATGTGTCGGCCCTTTTTCGCTTTTGCGCTGTCATCCCTCACGCCAGACGCATTCGCGTCTGGCGTGAGGGATCTGCTCTTCGCCGTTGCCTTTGCGTTTCGGCCGCGCACCGCTTGAAAATTTCGCCCCGTCCGCATACCCTCGTTCGCAACGGGTGAGTTACTCGCGGCTGGGGGGAATGGGTTATGGCAGATATCGAAGTTCCGGTCCTGATCGTGGGCGGAAGCTTGGTCGGGATGTCCACCGCCATGCTATTGGGACATCACGGTATCCGTTCGCTCGCGGTCGAGCACCATCGCGGCACGGCCATCCATCCCCGTGCGGCGATGATCACGCAGCGGACGATGGAGGTGCTGCGGACGGTCGGCATCGAGCAGATCGTCCTGCAGAAATCCGACGAGCAATTCGTGCAGGACGGCGCGATCATGGCCGTCGAGACCCTGGCGGGCAAGGAACTCGCGTATTACATCGCGAATCTCAACGAGGGCGTTCGCGACGTCAGCCCCTGCCCGCGCATCTTCATCACGCAGAGCCTGCTCGAGCCGCTGTTGAAATCGCGCGCCACGGAGCTGGGCGCCGAGCTGCGCTTTTCGACCGAAATGATCTCCTTCGCGGAGGACCGCGACGGTGTCAGGGCCAAGGTACGCCATCGCGACACCGGTGACGTTTCCACCGTGCGCGCCCGCTACATGGTTGCCGCCGACGGAAGTCACAGCAAGATTCGCGGCCTGCTCGGCATTCGTATGCTGGGACACGGCGTTTTCTCGAAGAGCATCACGATTTATTTCCGGGGCGACGTGGCGCCGCTGTTACGCGGCCGCAGCCTCAGCGTGATGTACGTCTTGAATTCCGTGCTCAGCGGATTTTTTCGCATCGAGAAGCCGTTCACTTCCGGTTTCCTGGCTGTCCACTGGCTGGGCGATCCGAAAAATCCAGTCACGGACGTTTCCAAGGACCTGACCGACGAGCGCGCCTACGAATTGCTTCGCGCCGGCCTCGGTGACGCGGATGCTCCAGTCACAATCGAAAGTGTCATGCACTGGGATGCGACCGCGGACACCGCTGAACGATTCCAGAAAGGCCGCGTGTTCTTGGTTGGAGACGCAGCGCACGTGATGCCGCCCAGCGGCGGATTCGGCGGCAATACGGGAGTGCAGGACGCCCACAATATTGCCTGGAAACTTGCGCTCGTCCTGAAGGGGCTCGCGGGCCCTGACCTGCTTGCCACCTACGATCTCGAGCGACGCCCGGCTGCTGCGTTCACCGTCGAGCAGGCATACTCGCGTTACGTCACGCGTTCGGCGCCATATCTCAAATCGGACAACATGCAGCCCATCGAGAACGATCTGAATATCGAGTTCGGATACGTCTACGATTCGCGGGCGGTGATTCCGGAAGGGGCCGCAAGGGAAGGGAAGGGCGGCGGCCCAGGGCACGAGAATCCGCGCGAATCGAAGGGACGCCCGGGAACGCGCGCGCCGCACATCTTTCTCCAGCGCGACGGCCGTCAGATTTCCACGCTCGATCTCTTTGACCGCAATTTCACGTTGCTCGCCGGTCCCGAGGGCAATGCGTGGTGCGAGTGCGCCGTCGCCGCCGCAAGACAATTGGGAATTGAAATCGACGTTCACCGCGTCGGCGCAAACGGGCTCGCCGATCCGGATGGCGCCTTCGCCGTGGCATACGGCATGTCGCCGACCGGCGCGGTGCTCGTCCGTCCGGACGGCTTCGTCGCCTGGCGCGCGAAGACGGGCGAAGCCGCCTCTGCCAGCGAAATTTCGAGCGCCCTCGCGTCGGTTCTTTGCCGCGAAGTCAGCCGGTGAGAGTGCTTGCAGACGGCGCTATTTCTTGAATGCTCCAAACCGGATCGGGAGCAGCGCTCGAAGGCGTTCATCCCGCATCCAGATTCCCAACCAGGCAACCATGGCGGTCGATAGCGGGACCGTTACCGGATAATAGTATTCAATGCGGACATAGGAGGCGATCGCTCCGCCGAGATAACCGGTAAGGATTACCGCGCCCAGAACCGCCGTGGACGGAAAGATGTACAGGATGATGGCGCCCAGTTGCAGGCATGCGAGGAACGTCAGGGCGCTTTCCGGCCAGCCGATTTGTGAGAACATTTTGACGTAAAAGGGGTTATGGGTCAGCTTCCAGTGAGCGCTCGTGCACACAACGAAAACGGGATAGAGCGAAACAACCCAGCCAGCCCACACCAGCCAACGCTTCCATTTTGGTTCACCTGCTGGAACAGCAACAGCATTCATGTGCTCGTCTCCTCTGGCGCGCTGCGGTGCGGGCCGTCTCGAGCAGTGCGGCGCCGGTAGAATCCCGGAACTGGCGCACCGCCCGGACACTTCTACTCGAATCGTAAAGCCGGCGCATTATATGCGAAGACTTTCGCGACGGCTCCCGCCTCTCTCGATAAACTTGACTTCCTAGCGTCGCCAGCAGCCGGGGAATTTGGTGTACCCTGATGCCGATTAAGACTCCGTGATTCGGTGGTAGACTCGCCCGCGAACGACAAATGAAATGGGGGGAATTCGATGAGTCGTATTCTAGGTAAGTGGATCCTGCTCTCGGCCGTGCTGATGGCGCCGGCGGCGAGTTTCGCGCAGGTGGCCTGCACGCGCGACGGCCTGCAAGCTGCAACAAATCTCTACATCGATGCTCAAAGCAAGGGCGATCCTTCCGGCTTGCCGCTGGCGACCGGGCTTGGCTACACCGAAAACATGCAGGTCGTCGACATCAAATCGGGCGTCATTCAGAAACCGCTGAAGATCGATTTCCATCGAACCCTGATCGATCCGTCATCATGCCAGTCATTCACCGAAGTGATCGTGACGGACAAAAGCCACCCGTACGTCCTCGGCACGCGCCTCCGGGTCAATCACGACAAAATTGCAGAGATCGAATCGATGGTGACGCAGCCAGGCGACTGGCTATTCAACGTCGATAACTACTACAAGTGGTCGCCCACCGAGGATTGGGGAACGATTCCGGCGGGACAGCGCGATAGCCGCGATACGCTGGTTGCCGCAGCCAATGCCTACCTCGATGCTTTCTTGGAAAAGAAGCTCGATCTGGTACCGTGGGGGGAACCGTGCAACCGCACTGAAGGCGGTATCCGCACCGGCAAAGGCGCCCCGGACGATAGCTGCACGGTCGGCGTGCCGGCCGGCGTGAACATCGTGGCGCGGCGCTTCATCGTCGACGAGACGACGGGATCGATCGTCGCGTTCTGCACTTTCGGCGTCGGCGGATTGGCGGACACCCACCTCTTTCGCGTGCAGCAGGGCAAGCTGCGTTACGTGCATACCCTGACGCACGTGCCAGCGGGCTACCGCGTGCGGACTGGTCCACCACCGGCGAACGCCCCCGCGCCCGGCAACCCGGCGCCCAGCAACCCGCCGCCCGCAAAGTGAGTTGGTCGGGAATTCCTGAGTTTTTTGGCGGCAAACTGGGGCCGGACGGCCTCACTCCGGCTGAACTGCGCCGAGGTGAGCTACATTTTGGTTCGGTCGGCCTCGAAAAAGTGTGTCACCCTCCGGGTGCCCCGTTTCTTTGTTTTCAGTGCGTTAAGAGGGAAAGTGTCCGACACCTTGTGACACCCTGCGGCGCGATTCGCGACTGGAAATTGAAGGTGGCCGTTATGTAGCTCAGGTGTTCACGACGCATTCGGTCGGGAAGACCTGGGGCATTTCGGTCCCCCCTTTGCAGCTGCCTTGGGCCACGCGACCCACGAAAAAGTGTGACACTTCCCAGGTGTCCGTTTTCTTTGTTTTCAATGACTTAGTCTGAAAATGACTCGGCATGGTGTGACACTTAATTGCGAGCACAGGCGGTGTCAGCGCGTAAGGTCCCACAGCTAAAGCCGTGATTATCCGGGGCGCGTTTCGCGGGCCTGAAGGCCCGCGCTTTCACCGGAACTGCGTATTCAATTGTCAAAGAGCGTTTGCGCCTTCGCACGGAGGGCGCCCTGCAAATTCGTAGCCGAAACTGGCCTCGATTCACCATGCCAGAATGTGTCTTGCGGCGCCGCTGTCCCGACGTACAGAAGAAGTTCAGGTGACATGCGTTGAACGAAAAGGCGAATCGAGACGCGGTCAGGAGCGAGACGCTGTTTCGTCGTGAAGGCATTCGCCGATCGGCTTGACAAGAGGCCGCCGCAAACCACATCTTAGTTGCCCATGACCTTGATACCTACATCGCTTGTTGGTTCGTACCCTCAGCCGGAATGGTTGATCGACCGGCAAAAGCTGGGGCACCGCATGCCGCCGCGCACGCGTGCGGCGGAATTGTGGCGCGTGGCGCCGGAATTTCTGGAGCAGGCGCAGGACGACGCGACGCTTCTCGCCATTCGGGCGCAGGAGCTCGCGGGGCTCGACATCATTACCGACGGCGAAATGCGCCGGGAGAGCTACTCGAACCGGTTCGCGACGGCTCTTAGCGGCGTCGATCTAGAGAATCCGGGAAAAATTGTCAGCCGTACGGGAAACGAGGCCTTCGTGCCGCGCGTGGTGGGCAAGATTCAGCGCAAGTATCCCGTGGAGGTGCGCGACTTGAAATTTCTGCGCGCGAACACGGACCGCAAGATCAAGATCACGCTTCCCGGTCCGTTCACGATGTCGCAGCAGGCGCAGAACGATTTTTACAAGACCGAAGAGCAAATGGTTCTGGACTACGCGGCGGCGGTGAATGCGGAGATGAAGGATTTGTTCGCAGCCGGCGCGGATATCGTGCAACTGGATGAGCCGTGGATGGAAGCACACGCCGAAAAGGCGCGGCGGATTGGATTGACGGCGCTGAAGCGCGCGCTCGAAGGAGTGAAGGGAACGACGGCGCTGCACATCTGCTTCGGCTACGCGGCGATGGTTCCCGGGCGCCCGGCGAAGTATTCGTTCCTCGAAGAGCTGGCGGATTCTCCGGTGCAGCAGATTTCGATTGAGACCGCGCAGGCGAGTCTCGATTGCGCGGTGCTGGCGAAGCTCCCGGGGAAGACGATCATCCTCGGCGCGATCGATCTTTCGAAGAACGACGTGGAAACGCCGGAAACCGTGGCGGCGCGAATTCGACGGGCGCTGCCGTTCGTGAGCCCGGAACGATTGGTAGCCGCGCCGGATTGCGGAATGAAATATCTGCCGGCGGAATCGGCGTTCGGGAAGCTGAAGTCGCTTGCCGGCGGTGCAGCGATCGTGCGGAAAGAACTCGCCGGACGAGCGGCCGCCACTTAAGAAAACCACGCGGATTCTTCCGAACTTGCGCTGCGTGCGTCGCTGAGCGGCGGTCGCAAGAGCACAGACAGGATTGTCTGTGCCACGCAAAGGTACAGACCGGGGACATTCCTGACAGATTGGACCGGGGAGATTCCTGACACTGCGAGTGAGCAGAGCGTGTAGAAGCAAGACATGCCCTGGAAAGCGAGCAGTGTGGTGGACGAGAGAATGCGGTTCGTTTTGGAGTATG
>JARLGK010000093.1 GCA_031296075.1 Candidatus Acidiferrales bacterium | reverse complement strand
TGGACCGTTTCCCATTCTTCCGACTTGCACTTCAAGCGCGCGATGCGGCCGCGGACTTCGTCGTCCAGAATTTCGGCGCCGCCGCCGGGAATCGAGACAAGCCCGGCGTCGCGCAGGCGCACGATCGTCTCGCGAATCGAAAGCCCGGAAACTTCCGCGATGCACGTGATCTCCGGCGCGGAAAAACAGTGCAGGTGGACCTGCGGGAAGCGCTCGTGAATCGAGCGCAGCATGTTCTCGTAGAACTCGATCTGCAGATCCGGGTGCAGGCCGCCCTGCAGCAGGACTCCGGTGCCGCCGAGATCGAGCATCTCCTCGATTTTTTCGTAGATGGTTTCGAGCGGCAGGATGTAGCCGTCCTTCGCGCCCAGTGGCCGATAGAACGCGCAGAAGGAGCAATACTCGGTGCAGAAATTCGTGTAATTGATGTTGCGGTCGATCTGATAGGTGGCGATGCGTGGATCGGTCTTCTGGCGGCGGACTTCGTTGGCCGCCATTCCGATGCCGATCAGGTCATCGGAGTTGAAAAGGTCGAGCGCTTCCTGCGAATTGATCCCCATGCTTCCCTATTCTCGCATTAAATCAGCCAAATCGGGTCGTTGCGCCGCACAATTCCTTCGCCGAGGACTGTGCCGTAAATTCCAGCGCAGCCCTCGTGATTACGGGCCACGCATTCCAGAAGCGTGGGGAATGACATGCCGTCATCCGGATCGAGCGTGATCATCACGCAGCGCACATCTTTTTTGAGAACCATCACGTTGACTGCGTCACCGATGCGCAGCTCGCGGCCGATCAAAGTATCTTCGAAAAACGCGCGGTCGTCGTCCCATTGCGCGTAGAAATTCGCGCGAAACCGCCGCGGGTCCAGCTCCTTGCCGGATTCGTCCGACAGCGCGCGAATCGTGCTCAATCCGAAGATCGAGACCGGTTGAGCGTCGGTGATGCTGCGCTTCGAGAAGTGCAGGCGCAGCGAGCGCCCGAACCGCTTTTCGAGGTATTGCGTGAACTCGGGCGCGTCGGCGCGGAAACAAACGCCCTCCGGAGTGACCACCTCCGCCGCGAATTGCTCTGGAGACGGACTGTGATCCGTGGCCGGAGGAGGTTCGAGAAATCGCGGGCGAAAGCGAATCCAATCGTGGCCGTGGCGCGCTGTCATCCATGGGAAGCTCGTGCGATTGGCGGTCTCGACGAATGCATACACGCGATCGCCGGCAAGACCTGCAAACGTGACGCGCGCTTCTTCGAGGTCCTCGCCGGACATGCTCTTCACGGGATAACGGCGAATCGAGTGGATGGTGCCGATGCGCTCCACGCCGTTACGCGCTGCGGCGCAGGGTCGAACGCGCCGCAGCCTGCGGAAATTCCAGAGGCCTGGCGCCCGGGATCAATCCTGCGGCGGCGGCCTTCTCGAAGTAGAGCTGCAGGCCGGCCAGATTGTCTTCGTCCAGATCGAAATGAATGTTTTCGGTCAAGTAGCGCTCGAGCGCCCGCGGGGGCAGATCGAGTTTGATCGCAGCGGCTTCGGAGATTTCGCGGACGCGCTCAAGGCCGTACTGCTTGGACGCGGTGAAATCGGCCACAACTTCCGGCGTGATCGCGTCGCGCCGTCCCACCCAGATCGCGAGGACGGCGGGTTTGCCCGTCATCTCGCGCCACTGATGAATCACGTCGTACACGTAGAGCGTCTCGAAGCCGGGCACCGGCATTTCTTCGGGGTCGCCCTGGCAGCACTGCTCGCCGCTGGGTGCTTTTCCGGCGAGGGCTTCCATCTTGAGCGAAATGCGCAGGGCGGGATCGCCGATCAGGAGCGCGGCGTCCGCTTCTCGCAGCATTTCTGCAGGGTCCGGGGCGGCATCCACGAATTCAGGGGCAATTTTCCAGTGTTCCGCGGCGAGCAGCCGCACCAGGCCGATCGTGCTTCGCGAACTCGTGTCGAGCGCAATCCGCTTCGCCAGTTCGATCGGTTTCTTAGCCACGACGAGCAGGCTGCGGACTTCGCGTTTCGACGCGATGGCCATTCCCGGCAACGCGACGACGCCATCCATTCGCTGGTACTCGATCGAGGGGATGATTCCCAGGTCCGCGTCGCCTCGGCGAAGTTCTTCGGCGCACTGCGCCGGCACTGTGAACGAGAGGTCGTACTTGCCCGCCAGCGGCCCGTCCGTGAAGCCCCAGACGAGAGGCGCGGCGTTCAGATACTCGACAATTGAAACTCGCAGCTTTTTCAAGGCTCTTCCCTTGTCTTCGGACGCGCCAATATTATCACATCCGGCGGGGGAGACTTTTGGGCGGCGCACGGTCACCCGAGCTGCCTAATTCTGGCTTTCGTGGTTTTGGATTTCAGGCGTTTCGTGTCGAGAGAGGTGATGCTCGGTCTAATTGTGATGTTGCAAGACGTACACGACCCCGATAATGATCGCGAGCGCGGACGCCTGCATCAACATTCCCGCTAATGCCAGGACTTCCCAACCCATGTCGGAAAGGCTTTCGTTCCATTTCTTTGTTCCAATTCTTATGGGGCCCTCCATTCACTGTGATGCCGCCGCGGTGGATCGCGTCTACGCCGTAGAAGATCCGGGATTGGTCTTGACAGCAGAGTTACCAGCCATCTACGTAGTTCCCGCGCTTGACATCTTTTGAAACTGCTGCGTAACTGTGGCCGCGGATCTCCCTCTCGATGCATTCCGACGACTATATAGGTTGGCTGGCGCTGGCGTTGACACCCGGCTTGGGCGCGCGCACAGCCGGGAAGCTTCTCCGCGAATTCGGCAGCCCCGACGCCATATTCAACGCGTCGCTTACAGCGCTCGAAGGGCAGCGCCTGCCGGCGGCGGTCGCGCAGGCGCTCCATTCGCGCAGGCCGTTGAGCGACGCGGCAAAGGAATTAGCGCAAGTGCGGGCCGCGGGTTGCCGATTGCTCACTTGGGACGAACCCGAGTATCCGACGCGGCTCAGGGAGACTTACGATCCTCCGCCACTGCTCTATGTCCGCGGAAACATTGAACTTCTGAACCGCCACATGATTTCCGTGGTGGGCGCGCGACGTCCGACGCCCTACGGGAATCAAATGGCTGAGCGGTTGTCGAGGGACTTGGCTGACAGAGGGCTGGTGATTTCCAGCGGCCTCGCGCGCGGAATCGACGCGAGCGCGCACAAAGGGGCCCTTAGTTCGGCGGCTGGAGCGACGATTGGCGTCCTTGGCTGCGGGATTGATGTCGTCTACCCGAAAGAGAACAAGAAGATTTTCGAGCAGATCGAGCAGCGGGGCGCGATTATCTCCGAATTCCCGATTGGGACGTTTCCAGCGCCGCAGAATTTCCCGATTCGCAACCGGATCATCGCCGGAATGGCGCTCGGGGTTGTGGTTGTCGAGGGCGCGCAGTACTCTGGCTCCTTGATCACGGCGCGGTTGGCGATGGAGTTCGGCCGCGAGGTTTTTGGTGTCCCGGGCCATGTGACCCAACCGTCGAGCTTTGGGCCGAATCAGCTGATCAAGCAGGGAGCGAAGCTGGTGACCGGGTGGGAGGATATCGTCGAAGAGCTCCCGACGCCGGTGCGCGCGGAGCTGATGCCCGTCGAATCGGCGTCCCACGAGGAACGCGCCGCGCTGGTCGAAGGAAGCCTCGGGCCAACGGAGAGGCCTCTGTACGGTCTTTTGAGCGTGGACGAGGCTCAACATGTGGACGAATTGGTCGAACTTTCGGGCCTGACCTCGTCGGAAGTGCTGGCGGCCCTGTTTGACATGGAGCTCAAGGGCGTGATACGCCAGTTACCTGGTAAGCAATTCCTGAAAGTCCTGTTGTAATTATCCTGGGGACAGCAGGTTAGGATGGAAGCGCCCAAGGGAGGGTTGGAATTCCTTGCGGGCGCCAGGATTTCAGGGTAAATCGTTCCACAAGGAACATAGATACGGATGGCAAGATCACTCGTAATCGTCGAGTCGCCGGCCAAGGCCAAGACCATCAATAAGTATCTCGGCCGGAACTACAACGTGAAGGCTTCCTACGGCCATGTGATGGACCTGCCGAAGAAGACCATCGGCATCCTTCTGCCCGGCGAACAAAACGGGAAGAAGAAGTCCAAGCGCAAGACCAAGGGCAAAGGAAAGAGCAAGGCGGCCGAAAAGAAGGCCGTGAAGCCGATTGTCGTCACCTCCGAGAACATCTTTGAGCCGACCTATGAGGTCATCCCGACGAAGTTGAAGGTTATCGGGGATCTTCAAAGGGCCGCCCGTGGTGTCGAGGCCATTTATCTAGCGGGTGACCCGGACCGCGAAGGCGAGGCGATTTGCGCCCACCTGGCGGAGATACTGAGCAAGCCGCGCAAGTACACAAAGGTCGTTGCTGATGCCGTTGCCGCCGAGGCGAACGGAAACGGTGATAAATCCGGGGCCGGTGCCAAGCCGACGAAGAAGCAGGAGGCCGAGATCCGCACGACCGCTCCGAAGATTTACCGCGTGATGTTCAACGAAATCACGCGGAAGGCGATCAAGGCCGCCTTCGAGCATCCCACGGAAGTAAACGCGAATCTGGTGAACGCGCAGCAGGCCCGGCGCGTGCTCGATCGCCTGGTGGGCTACAAAGTTTCGCCGATTCTGTGGGACAAGGTTCGCCGCGGGCTTTCCGCCGGACGCGTGCAGACCGTTGCCCTGCGGCTGATCGTGGAGCGCGAGCGCGAGGTTCGCGCCTTTATACCCAAGGAATACTGGACGATTCACGCGCTGCTCGCCTCCGGGCAGCCGCCTTCGTTCGAAGCCAAGCTGATCAAGTACAACGGCCAGGATATCGAGATTCCGGACCAAGCGGAGTCACAGCGAATTCTCGCGGCAGTCGATCATGCCATCTGGCAGGTCGTCAGCGTCGCGCAGAAGGAGAAGCGCCGGTTCGCTCCGCCACCGTTTACGACGTCCAAGCTTCAGCAGGCCGGCTACAACCGCCTGCGCTACACGGCGAAGCGTACCATGATGCTCGCGCAGCGCCTCTATGAAGGAGTCGAGCTCGGCGAGGAAGGTTCGGTCGCGCTGATCACCTACATGCGCACGGACTCGGTGAAGGTATCCGCCGATGCGATCGAGCAAGTGCGCGATCACATTGGATCGAGCTACGGCCAGAACTACCTGCCCGAGAAACCCAACTTCTACAGGTCCAAGAAGGACGCGCAGGAAGCGCACGAGGCCATTCGTCCGACCGACGTGACCCGTACGCCGGACAGCGTCCGGAAGTTTCTCGACGACGATATGTTCAAGCTCTACCAGATGATCTGGCAGCGCTTCGTCGCATCGCAGATGGTTCCCGCGGTTTTCGACCAGACCACGATTGACGTGGACGCCAGCGGCTACACGTTCCGGGCGACCGGCTCGGTGATGAAGTTCGAAGGCTATCTCGCCGCGTACCAAGCCGTGAAGGATGAGGAAGAAAAGGACGACGAAGGCGACGCCGCCGGAAACAGGCTCCCCGCGGTGCGCGAAGGCGAACAACTGCGCCTAGAAACGATTCGCCCCGAACAGCACTTTACCGAGCCGCCTCCGCGCTATACGGAAGCCACGCTCGTAAAGGATCTCGAGGAAAAAGGCATCGGCCGCCCGTCCACCTATGCCGCGATCATCTCGACCATCGTCGAGCGCGAGTACGTGAATAAGGACCAGGGCCGCTTCACGCCCACGCTGCTCGGCGAAAAAGTCAGCGACCTGCTGGTGAAGGCGTTCGAGGATATTTTCGACGTCGGTTTCACCGCGCGACTCGAAGACGAGCTCGACGAAATCGAAGAAGGCAAGATGACCTGGCGCACGGCGGTGGGGGAATTCTGGGACCGCTTTACGGTGGACCTCGATAAAGCCAGCGACAAGATGGAATCCTATAAGGCGGGCATCCCGACCGGCCAGAAGTGCGAGAAATGCGGCCAGGGCGAGCTGCTCGAACGCATCAGCCGGCACGGATTTTTCCTGGGCTGCTCGCGCTATCCGGAATGCGATTTCATTCGCGATCTTGCCGAACCCGGCACCGTGGATACCGGTGGCGAAGTCAAGACGGAGTACTGCGACAATTGCGGCAAGGAAATGGCCATCAAGCGCGGGCGTTTCGGCACGTTCCTGGCCTGCACCGGCTATCCAGATTGCAAGACGACGCGGCGACTTGCCGCCGGGACTTTGAAGGCTTTGCAACCCGACGTGGTGCTCGACGAGAAATGCCCCACCTGCGGCGAGAACCTGCTGCGCCGCCATGGCCGCTTCGGCGAGTTCATCGGCTGCAAGAATTATCCTAAGTGCAAGTACACGCGGCCAATCACGCTGGGAATCAAGTGCCCGAAATGCAATGAGGGAGAGTTTGTGCGCCGCGGCACGGCCCGGGGAAAAGGCCGCGGGCGGATCTTCTACGGCTGCAGCCGCTACCCGGATTGCGATTTCACCACGCCGCACGAGCCGATTGCCGAGCCTTGCCCGAAATGCGGAGCGCCGTTCGTGGTCGAGAAGCGCACGAAACAGGGGAATTTCCGCGCGTGCATCAACGAAAAATGCGATTGGGAAATCGCCGCGCCGGAGCCACCGCCGGCAGCGCCGTTCGTTCATCCGCAAAATCTGCCCGCGCCGGAGCCGCAACCGGTCGGGGCAGCTCCCGCGAAAAGCTGATTTTCGTCTCGCGATTCCGCGCGGGTTTCAACAAATCATGCGAGGCCGACCCTTCGAAAAAGTGTGTCACTTTGTGAGGGTCTCCATCGTTTGTTTTCAGTGGGTTACGGTGAGAATTACTCGGCATGGTGTGTCACTTAATTACTGTGATTGGTGATTCGTGGTGCTCCGTCGTGACTTGTGACTCGTGAATCGGGATTTGTGTCGCGCCTACGGCGCTTGGGGGGGTTGGCTGACAGATTTCCCAGCCCTACGGGCTGGGCTATCTTCTGTCGCGCCTCCGGCGCTCGGAATGGCGCGGCATCGCCAAGCATGTGCGCCACGCATCCGCCGCGGTGGATGCCCCTACGGAAAAGAGCGAGCGCGGCAGGCGGGAATTGGCGATGCCAGGGGACCGCACGACGGGATTTGTGTCGCGCCTCCGGCGCTTCGATGAAGCGAAAGATTCAGATTCCTATTTCGGATAGGAGGCAGTCCCGACGTGCGTGGAAGGAGAGTGGCGGCCCTGCCACGAAAATCTGCCAATCGGGACCTGCCCGCGAATCGGCAGGCGGGGATTGACGATCCCAGGGCGCAGAGAGATCCGTCGGCTCGTCGCCACGGCGACTCGCTCCCTTCCTTCGTCTGGGCAGGCGGGATGCCGACTGATCTCCCAGGCTCGACTAACCGTCGACCTGGGAGCCCTCTTGATCGGATCGTCAGTTGTCAAAGAGCGTGCGGCTCTCGTCTAGAGAGCGGACGAAATTGCTCGTCATTGTTAGGCTGGCAGATTGACGGGCGGGCGTCTACTGGCCGTTGGTTCAGCGCTCGTGCTACCTGTACTTCCATCTCTAGCTCGCGGTCGAGGTTTGGCGCTCGCTTGCCAAAGTTATTACCACTTTTCCGCGAGCGTGTCCTTCCTCAAGATATCGGATCGCTGCGGAGATCTCACTCAACTTGTAACACCTGTCGATGACCGGCCTTATTTTTCCGGCTTTCATGAGATCGCACAGAATGGTCAAGTCCGCTACGTTGGGCCTGGCAATGAACGGGATCAGTTTCTGGCTCACGACGGTTGACAACGCAAGCGCGGTGAGGAAGCGAGACAACGGTCCGAGCCACCGGCCGTCCGGTCCGGCGGCGATGGCGCAGATCCCCTTAGGAACCAGGGCGCGCCTGTATGCCGACAACGAACGGTTCCCAACGGCGTCGAGAATTACGTCGTAGCGTTGCGCGCCCCGGGTGAAATCCTCCTGCGTGTAATCAATGACGCGATCTGCGCCGAGGGATCGGACCAACTCGACGTTCCTCGTACTGCACACGCCGGTCACATCCGCGCCCAACCACTTGGCAATCTGCACAGCGAAAGTGCCGACGCCGCCGGCCGCGCCGTTAATCAAGATCTTCCGGCCGGGCTGAACCTGTCCCTTGTCGCGAAGACCCTGCAATGCAGTAAACGCCGCAACAGGAACAGAAGCCGCCTGTTCGAACGTCAAGTTATCCGGCTTGGCGACCAACGCCGATTCGGGAGCGCACGCATACTCGGCAAAAGCCCACAGACCAAGGCACCCGCCGAACACCGCGTCACCCGGCTTGAACCGGGTTACGTTCCGGCCAACCGCTTCAACCTGACCAGACATATCCACGCCTAATCGCGCTTGCTTCGGTTCGCGCAGCCCGCCACCCATCAGGCGCATGATGTAAGGCTTGCCTCGCACGCCGTGCCAGTCGAGTGGATTGACGGAGGCGGCGCGAACTTCGATGAGGACTTCGTTGTCCTTGGGAGAAGGCTTTTCGACGTCCTCGACCCGGACAACATCCGGCGGGCCGTAGTGCCGATAGACGGCGGCTTTCATGTGGGACTCCCCCTGCTCTTTGCCGAGCGTGAGTAGACCTATTCCGAGTGAAAGTGGGGCGCGCTTCTTTGCGGGGACCTATATCATAATACGCGCGCAAAGCTCGAATGTTTCGGCCTACTGTCCAGGGCGAGAATTGGGTCAACTCGCGGAGTCGAGAACCTTGACGCAGATGCTGGAGGCAAGGGAGATGACACTAACATCGAGGATCAGACAATCGCCGGCGAGATCGATATGGTTCGCGGCATTCGTGGCGATGGTGTGCGCGGCGGGCCCTGCGGCGCGGGCGCAGTCGAACACCATAACGATAACCTTGGCGGGGCAGTCGATGATCCGGTCGGATATGCGCGCGACGGCGCCAGCGGAAGTGCCGGTGATTCAGGGGCTGCTGAAGGGCGATGTGGCATTCACGAATTTCGAAGCGACCGTCGCGGAAACGGGTGAGGCGGTGCACGAGGGCCGCGGGTTTCTGACGCCGCCCGAGGCGCTGGATGCGCTGACGACTTTCGGATTTAACTTGCTGGCCTTCGCGAGCAATCATGCGTTCGACCTGAGAGTCGCGGGCATTCAGAACACGATCCGCGAGGCAGACGCCCGGAAGATGGTTCACGCGGGAACAGGAAACAACGTGTCTGAAGCCGTGGCGCCGGGTTATCTGCGCACGCCGAAGGGCACGATTGCGCTGGTCGCGAGTGCATCCGGGTTGATTACGCCCGGAGGAAGCGCCACGGCGGATCGGCCGGGCGTGAACGAGTTGCACGTTGAAGCCGGCGACAGGGAAAACGAGGCGATCGAAGACCTGCCCGGCGCGCCCGCGAACACGCCTAATCCGGAAGATGCGCAGCGAATCCTCGGAAGCATTCGCGAGGCGCGGAAGCACGCGGACCTGGTAATCGTGTACGAGCACAATCACGTGTTCGGGAATCATTCGTTTTCGACGATCTTTTCCGAGGGCATGGCGGAGCGGCTGGCTCCGAACGAGTGGCTGAAGAAGTGGACGCACGCGGAAATCGATGCCGGCGCGGACATCGTGGTGATGCACGGCGCGCCGCTGCTTCACGGGATCGAAATCTACCGCGGGCGGCCGATTTTCTACGACCTGGGCAATTTCATCTACAACGTGCCGCCGACGCTGATATACATTGACGAGCCGATGTGCTGGGAGAGCGTGGTCGCGTACGTGGAATTTCAGGGGAAGAAGCTGCAATCGATTTCGCTGCGGCCGATTGCGTTGAATGCTATTGGCGAGGGACAGCCGGATGTTCACAGCGAGTTCACGAACAACCAGTTCCTCGACACGCGCGGGCTGCCGTCGCCCACCACTGGCGCGAAAGCCGGTTATATCCTTCAGCGCGTGGCCGACGAATCAAAGCCCTTCGGCACGGCGATTGAGATAAAAGGCGAGATAGGGAACATTATTTTGAAATGAAGACTTTGTTTTTGTTGGCGTCG
Source organism: Candidatus Acidiferrales bacterium (assembly GCA_031296075.1). GTDB lineage: Bacteria > Acidobacteriota > Terriglobia > Acidiferrales > UBA7541 > Palsa-295. The sequence goes on along the minus strand of JARLGK010000093.1, from coordinate 1,378 downwards.
CTCCGGGGCAGATGGCGCTGTCTTCGCTCCGACGCTCCCAAAATGCGGCTTTCTTTGGCAAGCTGCTACGGCCCGCGGTGTCCTTTCGCTATTTTCCTTGGGCCTGAAAAGCCCCTCAATCGTCCCTCCGGAGTTTGTGTCATAGCTGGGACTTGTTTTTTGTTGGGAGATGAGAGAAAAGAAAGCCTGTCACGATTTTTTCCTTACGATCCCAATCAAGCGTATTTGTTACCGCCCAATGTGAAGGATGTTTTGGGGCCGGAGCACCTGTGTTTCCGGCTGCACGCGATGGTGGAAGCCTTTGATGTGAGCCGGTTCGAGGAGGCCTATGCGAGCGAAGGGCGCATGGCCTATCCGCCGCGGATGATGCTGAAGGTGTGGCTGTACGCGTTTTGCCTGGGGGTTAACTCGACGCGGCGGTTGGAGCGGCGCATTCGCGAGGATCTGGCGTTTCGGTATTTGGCCGGTGGATTGGCGCCGGATCACAAGACGCTGAGCGAATTTCTGCGGCAGCATCGGCGGGCGATCAACGACGTATTCACGCAGGTGGTGCAGATGGCGCGACGAGCCGGTCTGGGGAAGTTGGGCCACGTAGCCATTGATTCGACCCGGGTGCGGGCCAATGCTTCGCGACACAAAATGGTCGCTTGCGACCGGGGACAGTGGGCCTGGGACCGGCGACTGGTGCGGGCGTTTCAGCAGAAAGCCAGTCAGCAGGATCCGGAGGAAGACGGGGGAGTGAGCTTGCGTGCGAGCGAACAAGAAGGTCTGCATCAGCAGCCCGTGCCCGCTCTGCCCAAGAAAGGGCGGCAGCAAATTTCCCGGACGGATCCGGAGAGTCGTTTTTTGCGCACGGCACAGGGATGGGAGTTGGGCTATACGGCCGATTTGGCGGTCAGCGACGATCACCTGATCGTGGCCACCAGGGTCACGCAGAATGCCACCGATAACGCCTCTCTGGTGCCCATGGTCGAAGAAGTCGAACGGCAGTGCCGCGCCCGTCCGCAAAAGGTCAGCGGCGATTCTGGTTTTTTCAGCGGGAAGGCGCTGTATGCGATGAAAGATCTCGGCATCGATCTGTATGTGCCGGACAACAACTTAAAGCACGAGATGGGATCGGGGAAACGAGCGACGGGCATTGGCAAGAACCGTATTCGCGATCCCGAGCATCGCCGTATGCGAGTTAAATTGCGGCGCCGTGCGGGGCGTGACATTTACCAGCGACGACAAGCTTTGGTTGAGCCAGTGTTCGGGATACTGAAAGAGCAACGCGGGATGAGGAAGTTCCGAAGACGCGGATTAGCGGCCGTGACCACCGAGTGGATCCTGGCCGCCATCGCATACAACATCACAAGAATGCTCCGCGGCTGAACCAGGC
>JARLGK010000092.1 GCA_031296075.1 Candidatus Acidiferrales bacterium | reverse complement strand
GCGGGTCCGCCCCCTATCAGCGCAACAAGGCCGTAACGCACAAGTTGGACCCGGCAATCGACAACGCGGGGTAGTACGTTAATCCCAGCCTGTGGGGCAGGGGCCTGGTGGTCGCGCGCGACCACCTGACGCCGTCCAGTCCTCTGACGGAAGCGAAAACCGCCACGGGCGGAAGTTTCCACTCCGACGGGCGCATCCTCGTGCTCGTCTTGAAATCCACGGCGGCAAGCCGCGCCAATTAGATCGGGTTACTTCGAAGCCGTGGCGCCGGTGATCTTTACAGTGTACAGGGCGGTGCCGCTCGGGAGCGCTTCGCGAAATTGCGCGCTCTGCGATTCGCCAGGGTCCAGGGTAAGCGAAGGAATCGTGCCATGGTTGGTCGCCAGCATGACGCTGTCGGCACCCACGTACGATGTTTCGTACTGGATGTTGCTGTAGCTGTACACCTGCGAAAGATTCCGCAGCTCGACCGACCATATCGCCGCGCCGACATTGTCCTTGTCCATTTTGCGGCTCACCACACGCAGATCCTTGGCGGCGTCGGCGTTAGCCTGCGTGGGCGCGGCGGCAACTGCGGCGGTGGTCGCCGCGTTGGGCGCAGCGTTCTTCTTGCCCAAATAGAGCAGGATTCCGCCGATCACGACGGCCACAACGATCAGAATCCCGACCCACTTCCCCATACCGCTCTGTTCACCCTTGGTTTCAGGTGTCTCAAACATATAACGTCCCCCCTTTTCGCGGAAGTTAGCACGATGGCCTGTCCGGTTCAACACAATCCCTTGTTGGGCGGTGCCCGCGAGTGCCCTGGAAAATGAAGTAATCATTTTGGGAAAACTGGCCGGATGGGTATCATCGAATCCCCCAAACATCAGCAGGCGGCAGACGCGGGTTCCGCGAATCGAGGAGACGCCCATGGAAACGATGAAGGCAGTGCGAGTTCACGAATACGGCGGCCCTGAAGTTCTCAAATACGAAGATGCTCCGCGGCCCCAGGCCGGGCCGGACGAAGTCCTCATCCGCGTGCACGCATCGAGCGTGAACCCGGTGGATTGGAAAGTGCGCGCGGGATATCTGCAACAGATGCTGAAATATAAGTTGCCGATGATTCCTGGATGGGATGTTTCCGGCATCGTCGAAGCCGCGGGACCGGGCGCGACCCGCCTGAAGAAGGGCGATGCGGTGTACAGCCGCACCGATCTGTCGCGCGACGGGGCATACGCCGAATACATGGTGGCGAAGGAATCGGAAGTAGCGCTCAAACCCAAGTCCATTGACCATGCGACTGCTGCCGCGATTCCTCTCGCGGCGCTGACGGCGTGGCAGGCGCTCTACGATGGGGCGAAACTGTCCGCGGGCCAGACGCTTCTGATTCATGGCGCGGCGGGCGGCGTCGGCACATTCGCCGTGCAGTTCGCGAAGATGAAGGGCGCGCGCGTGATCGCGACAGCATCGAAGAAGAACCACGAATTCCTGCGTTCGCTCGGCGCGGATGAAACCATCGATTACACCACCACGAAATTCGAAGACGTGGTCCACGGCGTGGACGCCGTCCTCGACACCATCACCGGCGAAACCATGGAGCGCTCGTGGCAGGTGCTTAAGAAAGGCGGAATCCTGGTTTCCATCCTCGAGCCGCCGTCGCCGGAAAAGGCCGCCGCCCACGGTGTACGCTGCCACCACACCTTCGTGCAGCCCAACGTGGAGCAGTTGAACGAAATCGCCAAGATAGTGGACGCCGGAAAATTGAAAGTGATCATCGAGAAGGTTTTCCCGCTCGCCGAGGCCCGCGCCGCTCAGGAGTCGAATGCGACCGGCCACACGCGCGGCAAAATCGTTCTCCGCGTGGTTTAGCGCGGGAGAGGGCAAGTGGGACTCCTGGCAACCGTCGGAGGCGCTGCCGCTGTGTGCACCACCGGCGCCTTCATTCCCCAAATCCTGAAGATCCGCAGGCAGGGCGGGGGAGATCTTTCCTACCCGATGCTCTTTCTGTATCTCACCGGCATCCTTCTCTGGCTCGTGTATGGCCTGATCCTGCACGCCGCGGCGATCATCTGGGCCAATGCCGCGACCGCATTGCTCGTCGCCATCGCGCTCGTGCTCAAAGCCACCCATCGCCACCCGAAAACATAGCGGCTCACTCAGCGCAAGGCGCACCGATGCTTGCCGGGAGTGACGACCCGCGAAAGCGCTTCAGCGGAACCGACCACCCGCTTGCCGATTGCTTTCCAAAAGCGTAAGTTCTCGCGGTAGTGCAGGGCTGGGCCGCGACTTTCGCGCATTCGCGGAGGATGTTCCGCGGCCGCCGAATTCCAATCGTGAAACACATTGGGGGGAATGCCATGGCATCCACTACTCAGGCTGCTCCTGTCTCGACCAAAATGGTCTGGACCGGGCGCATCGTCAGCGGCCTGGTTGTACTGTTCCTGATCTTCGATGGCGTCACGAAGGTGATCAAGCAGCGTCAGGTTCTGGAGACTTCCGCGAAGCTTGGATATCCCGTGGATTCGATTGTCCTGATCGGGGCCGTCTTGCTCGTTTGCGTCGCCGCCTACGTGATCCCGCGCACGTCGATCCTTGGCGCGATCCTGTTGACCGGCTATCTTGGCGGCGCCGTCGCCACTCACGTCCGCGTCCACGATCCATTGTTTGATACCGTCTTCCCGATCATCTTTGGCGTGCTGGTCTGGGGAGGGCTTTTCTTACGCGACGCGCGGCTGCGCGCGCTCATTCCCCTGCGAAGCTAGTCCTCGCAGCGGTTCGAGAATTATCGGCGGTTCTTGACAGAACGTTTCGACCGCCGTAATTATTAGCAAGCGCGCGAAACCGAGGAAAGGGGTCGGAAATGAGCAAAGTTCGAGTACTAGTTGGCACACGCAAGGGCGCGTTCATCCTGACGTCCGACGGGAAGCGCGATAAGTGGGAAGTCAGCGGCCCCCATTTCGCGGGCTGGGAAATCTACCACCTCAAGGGATCGCCGGTGGACCCCAATCGCCTGTACGCCTCGCAAACCAGCGGCTGGTTCGGGCAAATCATCCAGCGCTCGAGCGACGGCGGCAAGACCTGGGAGACTCCGGGAGGCGGCCTGAAGCCTCCGTCTGACGCGGGCGGGATGCCGAGCGGCGAGAGCAACAAATTCGCCTACGACACCTCTACCGCGACCGGCAAGCCTCTCACCACGCATCAATGGTATGACGGCACGCAGCACCCCTGGGAATTCAAACGCGTTTGGCATCTCGAGCCTTCGCTCACCGATCCGGATACGGTTTACGCGGGAGTGGAAGACGCCGCGCTGTTCCGCACCACGGACGGCGCCACGTCCTGGCACGAGCTTTCCGGATTGCGCGGCCACGGCACGGGACCCAAGTGGCAACCCGGCGCCGGCGGCATGTGCCTGCACACCATCGTTCTCGATCCGTCGAATGCCCAGCGGATCTACATCGCAATTTCGGCCGCGGGCGCGTTCCGAACCGACGACGGCGGGAGGACCTGGAAGCCGATCAACCAGGGACTGCGCTCTCAATACATTCCCGATCCGACTGCCGAGGTCGGCCACTGCGTTCATCACGTGGCCATGAGCCCGAAGCGCCCCGGCGTGCTGTTCATGCAAAAACACTGGGACGTGATGCGCAGCGACAACGCCGGCGATTTGTGGACCGAGGTCAGCGGAAATTTGCCCACCGACTTCGGCTTCGTGATTGACGTTCACGCTCACGAGCCGGAAACGATCTACGTCGTCCCGATCAAGAGCGACTCCGAGCATTTCCCGCTCGAAGGTAAGCTGCGCGTCTACCGCAGCCGCAGCGGCGGAAACGAATGGGAGGGGCTCACCAAAGGCCTGCCGCAAACCGACTGCTACGTGAACGTGCTCCGAGACGCCATGGCCGTGGACACGCTCGATTCGTGCGGCGTCTATTTCGGCACCACCGGCGGGCAGGTGTACGCCTCGAAAGATGCCGGGGACAACTGGTCGCCCATCGTCCAGAATCTTCCAGGCGTGCTCTCCGTCGAAGTGCAGACGCTGCCATAATTCAAGTCGTCTAGGGTGCTCGTTCGTTTCGCGGCAACCGCCCTTCGGGGGCGGTTGAAGACATAAATGTAGCGCCGCGATTCTTTACCCAGAGGGACGAAGGGCAGCGCGGCAGTTTTTGCTTTTGGTCGAGCTTTTGCTTTCGGTCGACGTACAGACATCGCCATGATTCAAGTCGTGCTCCCGGCGCATCTGCGAACGCTCGCGGGCGTCGGCAGCGAGATTTCGATCGAGGTCGCGGGCCAGGTCACGACCCGCTCGATTCTGGACGCGCTCGAAGCGCGTTATCCGATGCTGCGCGGGACGATCCGCGACCACGTCACGCTGCAGCGCCGCCCGTTCCTGCGGTTCTTCGCCTGCCAGGAAGATCTGTCCCTCGAGTCGCCGGACGCTCCGCTGCCCGACGCGGTCTCCTCCGGCAAAGAACCCTTCATGATCATCGGCGCCATCGCCGGCGGCTAGCCGCACCCGCACCGCGCGCTGGTCAAGCCCTCCTGCGGCGCGATTGGCTTTCAATCGCCGCGCGCAGCAGCTTGCTGATCTGATTCCGCTCTTGCTTTCCTCGTGCAGCTAAAGTCCACAGGCGGCGCTTGACAAATTCAAGTCTTCTTCATGCTAGCGTGAGTCGGGGCGCTTTTCGCCTCCGAAAGGAAGCGACATGAAGAAGCGCTCAACCTCAGGCCGAGCGATGGACAGTCACGGGACACCGAGCGTCGGAGTCCGACGCTGCTTCGACGCGCCCCCTTCGGCGGGCCGGGATTTCTAATACCTGATTTTCTAATCGACAAATATGAGAATAAGAATCCATCGAAAACCCTTATAAACATTGCATCGCGACCCGTTCTAATCGAGAAAAAACACGAGGTCTCATTTCTGCGCTCCTGCGACTCGAATGGCGAGATTCCTCGCGCCGCGTCCCTAAACCACCGCCCCGGCCTCGGTACTACGTACTCGCCGCAATGGAGCACGCATCGTCACTTGCATACGTCTGCGCGATTGGGATATAACCGCGCCCGGTCGCAGAAAAAACGAAACGCCAATTGCCTGCGGGGCGTCACACCACAGCAGAAGTGGACCGCGAATCCCTTGGGGGGCTGCCTGATGAAAACATATTGTTTGGCATTACTGGTGTTGCTGGCGGGAGCGATCGCGCCAGTGCTGCGCGCGCAGGATGACGCAGCGCCATCGCCGCCTCCAACGCAGGCGCCCGCGGGCGCCCCTCCAGCGGCAGGCGGCGCGGCGCCCGCGCGCCCTGCGCAAGCGCCTCCGGGAATGTTCACGGCAAGTCCGCTGCCGCACGGCACGGTGCCGGATTACAAGCCGGTCACCGACGACATGCTCTTGAATCCGAGCCCCGACGACTGGCTGCAGTTCAGCCGCACCTACGACGCGTGGCGCTATAGTCCGCTGAAACAGATCAACAAGAAAAATGTCGGCCAGCTGCATATCGCGTGGGTGAAGGGTCTGCCCGCCGGCACGACCGAAACAATTCCGCTGGTTCACGACGGCGTGATTTATACGATCGCGCCCGGCGCGGACGTGATGGCCATCAACGGGGCAAACGGCGACATCATCTGGGAATACAAACGCACTTACAAAAATCCGCAGCTCGGATCGACCGAGCGAACGAAGTCCCTGGCAATCTATAAGGACATGATTTATTACACCGCGCCGGACGGGTACGTGGTCGCACTGGACGCCACCACCGGCAAAGTCCGCTGGGAAACATTCAAAACCGATACGCAAAATACTTCCGGCGCGATTGTCGTCGAGGGAAAAGTAATTTCGGGCGGAACGTGCGGCAAGGGGCGCGACAGTTGCTTTATAGAAGCGGATGACGCCAACACCGGGCTAAAACTATGGAGATTTTATAACGTCGCGGGCCCGGACGATCCGGGTTACGCCTCGTGGAACGGCGCGGACAATACGAACTACACCGCGTCCACGTGGGGGATGCCCGGAAATTACGATCCGGTTCGCAAGACGATCTATTGGGGCATCGCGAATCCTTCGCCGTACGAACGCCTGGCGCGGCACGGCGGCAATCCCGATGGCGTTTCGCGTACGGCGCCCGCCGATCTTTACAGCAATTGCACGGTGGCGCTCGATCCCGAAACCGGCAAGCTCAAGTGGTACTACCAGCACCTGCCGGCGGACGACTGGGACACCGATCATACGCACGAACGCACGCTCGTGACCACCACGTTCAATCCCGATCCGAAAGCGGTGAAGTGGTACAACACGGAAGTGCCGCGCGGATCGAAGCACGACGTCGCCGCGATGGTCGGCGAAAGCGGAATCATGTTCGTGCTCGACCGCAACAACGGCCAGTTTCTATGGGCCGAGCCGGTGCCTGTGGACGCGCCGAATCTCGCGATTTCGAATATCGACGGGAAAACCGGCGCGACCACGATCAACTACGACGTGGTCATGAAAAAGCCCGGAGATCATCACGTCATCTGCTACTGGAACGGCCGCAGCTACTGGCCTACGGCCTACGATCCGGAGACGAACTCGCTCTACACCAGCTACGTCGACAACTGCCTCGACATGACCGGGACCTCGACGAGTGGAAACAGGCACGGCGTCTTGCGCGAAGGCTCCGACATCAACGCAATCGCCGGCCTGGCCAAAATCAATCTTTCAACCGGCGAGATGCTGAAGTTCGACGTCCAGAACGCGCCCGGCACCGGCGCGCTGCTGGCCACCGCCGGAGGATTGATCTTCCACGGGGACATCAATCGCAGGTTCCGCGCATTCGACGCCGCCACAGGCAAGCAACTCTGGGAATCCATTCTCGGCGGGCCGATCTCCGTTAGCACCGTCACGTACGCGATCGGCGGGAAGCAGTACATCATGGTGATCACCGGCGATAATCTCGCGGAGCCTACGCTCAGCAGGCAAAGCGGCGTCACCCTTACGCAGGGACACAACGCGATCTATACGTTCGCACTGAACTAGAGGCACGTCTCATGTAGCTCAGGTCTTTTGACCTGAGGCTTTTCGGTCAAAATTCAAACCGGAAATCCTCGCCTCTGAAGAGGCGAGCTACATGGCGCCTTAGGCGGGTTCGCCGTAATTACTTCGTCGAGCCCAGGCCGAAAAGCTTGGCAGCGTTTTCCTTCAGGATCAGCGGCCGAACTTCGTCCTTGAAAGCGACCTTCGCAAAATCGGCCATCCATCGGTCGGGCGTGATCAGCGGATAGTCCGATCCGAAAAGCACTTTCGTCTTCAGCAGCGTGTTCGAATACTGCACCAGGTTCGGCGAAAAATATTTCGGCGACCATCCCGAAAGATCGATGTACACCTCGGGCTTGTGCAGGCAGATCGAAATCGCTTCGTCCTGCCACGGGAACGACGGGTGCGCCATGATGATCGGCATGTTCGGAAAATCCACGGCGACGTCGTCAATGTACATCGGGTTGCCGTACTTCAGGCGGATTCCGCCGCCGCCGGGCATGCCCGTGCCGATTCCGCTGTGCCCGGTGTGGAACAGAACCGGCAGTTGCGCTGCGGCGAAGAGTTCGTAAAGCGGATAGGCGACGCGGTCGCTGGGGAAAAATCCCTGGATCGGCGGGTGGAGCTTTAATCCGCGCACCAGGCCCGTTGCGAGCAGGCGTTTTGCTTCGCTCACGCCTTCGGCACCGCGCGTGGGATCGATGCTGATGAAAGCCATCATGATGTCGGAATTCGCGCCGGCGAATTCGAGGACGGTGTCGTTCGACACCTGCGGACGACCCGAAAGTTTTTCCTGCACGGTGAAAACGATACAGCCGATATTTCGCGAGCGATAATAGTCCGCCATTCCCTGGCGGCCGCGCGCCGCGCCCTCGCCGAAATATTTTTTCGCGGCTTCGTCCGCCGCGGTTCCTTCTCCTTCATGCTCGATATGCACGTGCACGTCGATCGCGGTCAGGCGATCAGCATCCATGCGCTTTTCATTCCCCATTCACGTCCCCCGTTTCAATTCGATTGGCGAGCAGAAGCGGTCAAACTCGGCGTGTGATTATCCGTTCTTTCGGCGCATTCCTCAACTGCTTCGCAGGAGGCGGGGCTACGCTGACTTTGTGGAGGGCGGGCGGTCTTCCCAGGCGTCGCTGAGGCGGCGGATGGTTTCGCGAAGGCGGACGGCGAGGTCCACGACGGTCTGTAGGCGCTGCGTATCCACGGCGGAGAGGCGCTCACGATGAGCGAGAAGCAGTTCGGCGTTTCCGAGGATTCCGGTGAGCGGATTGTTGACCTCGTGGCGGAAGATCGCGGCGAGGTCGCCCGGCATCTCGGCCCACGGAGGCCCCGGCCCGGCTTTCGACTGCTTCGCCCATCGCAATCTGCGCTCGATGAGGCTCGCGGCCAGGGGAACGAAATCCCCAGCGCGGGCCACGAAATCGACGTCTCCCGCGGCCACGAATGGCGCGATCTCCTCTTGCCGGACGAGAGGCGCGAGGAGGATGACGGGCGCGATCGCCTTGAAATAATCGAGCGATTCGGTGGGCGGCGCGCCTTCCAGCAGATCGCAATCCAGGAAAATTACCGGCGGCGCGGCGCGGCTGGCGTGCAGGCGTACTTGCAGCGGGGTCGAAACAATCGCAACGCGGCCGGCCGTCGCGAAGAGTTCGACTTCGCGGGCGAGGCGCTGCGCGAGAGATTCGTCCGCGATGCCCAGCAACAGGCTGTGGTCGGGCACAATCACGACTTTCTTAACGCCCACTTCCATCACGGTCAGATCCTCGGACTCGCGATCCGGTCCTTTGCCGCGCCGGCAACCTGATCCGGCGCGGCTTGCTTCGGTCCGGTAAAGAGCAAACGGTTTACGGCCAGCTTCAATTCCTCCACCAGGAACGGCTTGGCCAGATAGGGCAACCCATTCGGCTCGAGAAACTCGATGGTGCGAGGAGCGAGCGTGTCGCCGGTGGTGAAAAGTATCTTGTCGCGGACCGGACTGCCCGAGCGCACTAGCGCGTCGTAAAAGGCGGGCCCATCGAGGCGCGGCATGCGCAGGTCGCAAATCACGAGATCGTACGGGTTGCGGGAAATGCGCGTTAGCCCGTCCTGGCTGTCGAGGGCCGCTTCGGCGTGGTGGCCCTCCTCGCGGAGCACGTCCACGATCAGCTGCGCCACGGTGGGCTCGTCCTCAACCACGAGAATGCGGCCGGTGGGAACGGCTCCTTTGCGGTTGACCGGATAAGAAAACACCGTCGCGCGGTCGGCCGCCGGAACGGCGACGACGGGCAGGTCGACCAGAAATTTCACGCCCGCGCCAGGCTCGTTTTCGAACGTTACTTCCCCGCCGTGCTGCTGGACGATTCCGTAAACGATCGAGAGGCCGAGGCCCGTGCCCACACCCGGCGGCTTGGTGGTGAAGAACGGGTCGAAGATGCGCGAGGCGATCGTCGGCGGAATGCCGGGACCGTCGTCGGAGATTTCGAGCAGAATTCGGACGCCCGCGCGCGGCGCGGCGTGCTGCGCGGAATGGCTGGTGCGGATACGGATGTGCCCCTGGCCGCGCTCCCCAAGCAAAGCCTGCTCCGCGTTAGCGAGGAGATTCAACACCACCTGCTGAAGCTGATAGGGATCGGCCATGGTGTGAGGCAGGTTGGAATCGAGCTGGGAATCCACAACAATGTTTTCCACCTTCAACTCCTAGCTGCGGAGGGCGAGCGTGCGCTCGACAATTTCGTTCAAGTCCACGCGGGTGCGCTCGGGCTTGTTTTCGCGCGCGAAGTACAAGAGGTTCTTCACGATCCGTCGGGCGCGCTCGGCCTGCTGGTAAACTTTCTCGGCTTCGGAAAGCTGAGCCGGTGCGAGTCCGTGCCCGAGCAGAAGCTGGGCGTAACCCATGATCGCGGTGAGCGGATTATTGAGCTCGTGGGCGATTCCGGAGACGAGCTGGCCTACAGCGGCCATTTTTTCGGTTTGCAGCAACTTGGACTGGATTTGGCGTTCCCCGGTCACGTCGGAATAGAGCTCGGACCACCCGATGGTATGTCCTTGCGTGTCGAGAACGGGTCGCGAAAAACGCTCGATCACGCGCCGGACCGGTCGCGCCAGTTCCAACTCGTCGTGTCCGGGTTCGCCAGCACCGTTGGCATGGGATTTCCAGGGCGCCAGAAAGGCGGCGGGATTGTCACATCGTGTGGCGATCAACTCCCGAAGCTCCTCGAAATTGGCGGAATCGCCGAGGTGCTGCGCGCCGAGTCCGAAGAGCTGTGCGAAACGTGCATTGGAGAAGCGAACCCGGCCCGACGGATCGAGGAGAATGACGCCGACCTGAACGGAATCAAGCACGCTGCGAAGCTCAGCATGCACGTGGCGCCATCTCTCCTCCGCGCGCTGGACGATGGAGCCTTCTTCCAAGCAGAGAAGGAGATGCTGGGAACCGGGCAGTATCGAGCGCAGGGTGATGCGGACGGGAAATCCGCTGGTGAGTGACGCGTCCAAAATATGTGCGCGCGCGGACGAAACTGGACCGGCCCAGAAGGATTTCAGTTTGTCGGCGGGCGGCCCCACTAGAAAATCTGCCAATCTGGCGAGCTGGCTGGCAGCGTCCTCGAGGCGAAGCAGTTCGCGGGCGCGGGAATTGGACCTTTGGATCGCCCCGGCGGAATCGATGATTACGAGCGCCTCCCCGCTTGAATCGAAAAGGGCGGTGAAGGCCGCGTCGGCGGTTGGCGGAATCGAAGGATGGACGGGCAAATGAGCGGCAGGATGCGAAACTGTGCAAATGGGGTCGTTCATGTCCAGAGTAGCGGTCCTATTGGATTGCCTCATCGCGTCATCTACCAGCGGCCTTGCACGATCCAGTAACTGGACAAGATCGCGAGACCAACCGCGGCCGCGTATTCCACTCCGCGGCGCAGGGCCCCCGTCCAGCAGATTTGTGGTGCGAGGATTCGCGCGCGACGCATGCCTTACACAGTGCATTAGCTTGACCAAGTGCATGCATGGAGCCAAGTCGCGGTTTTTCAATGCGTTGGCGCGTGGCGCGAGAAGGAGGCAAGTGTCGTGCTTCCCACTTCGATACGTACGGCGACGCCGAGTTCCCTGTCTAGGAATGGCGAAGCGACGCTGCTCTACCAATCTCGACGAGAGATTCCCCCAAGCGAACACACTCGAAGGGAGAGCGCTCGTTGTGGCTGCTATCCCCGAGATCGTGGTTGGACTACTCCCAACAACTTGCTCGTGGTCACGCGAGAGCGACGCCGCACCGGGCGTAATCCGCCGTGGCGGACTACGCCCCTACCCAAGCGCGCCGAGTGGTCGATGTGGCGGCTAGCTTGTCAGTTGGGCAGGGCGTTCGAGGCGGCTTCATACTGCTTGAGCTTGCGATACAGCGTGGTTTTGCCGATGCCGAGGAGGCGGGCGGCAGCGAGCTTGTCTCCGCCCGCCTCGCGCAGGGCTCGCAAAATCGCGCGGCGCTCGAGTTCATCGAGAGGCAGAAGCTCATCGCTTTGGGGGATGCGTTCGCCCGAGCCGTATTGGAGGTTGGACGGTAGATCGCCGACGTGCAGCATGGAACCGGAGCCGAGCGCGACGGCGCGCCCGACGGCGTTTTCGAGCTCCCGGACATTTCCGGGCCAGTCGTAACCGATCAGGCGGGCCATGGCGTCCTCCGAGATGGTTTGCACCTTGCCATTGGAATCGCTGAATTTCTCGAGGAAGGAGCTGACCAGGATGGGAATATCGCTTTTGCGCTCCCGCAGCGGCGGCATCTTGATTTGCACGACATTGAGACGGAAGAAAAGATCCTGCGGAACTGACCCTGGCGCACGGCCACGTCGAGATCCCGGTTGGTGGCGGCGATGATGCGCGTGGCGATGGAAATTCGATCGTTTGAGCCCACCGGTTTCACTTCCCTTTCCTGCAAGGCGCGCAACAGCTTGGCTTGCAGATCGAATGGCAGGTCGCCGATTTCGTTGAGGAAGAGCGTGCCGCTTCCGGCCGATTGCATCAAGCCCGTCTTGGCGTACATAGCTCCGGTGAAGGCGCCCTTCACATAGCCGAACAGTTCGGATTCGATGAGCGTGGGGACCAGCGAGGAGCAATCGACGGGAACAAACGGCTCCTTCCGCCGCGTGCCCGAAAAGTGAACCGAGCGCGCGACGAGCTCCTTCCCGGTTCCGCTCTCGCCGAGGATCAGGACCGGATAGTTGTGCTGGCTGACCTTCTCGATCAGGCGGTATACGCGCTGCATCTTGGGTGAAACGCCGATCAAACCGCCGAAGCCGGGGCGGGTGCGAAGCTGCTCACGCAGAATCCGGTTTTCTTGGTCAATTTCGAGGGATCGAACGACGCAGTCAAGCTTGGTGCGGAGTTCGGAAACATGGAACGGCTTGGTGACGTAATCCGCGGCCCCATTGCGAGTGGCTTCGACGGCACTCTCGATGGTGCCGTACTGGGTTAATACGATTACGGCGGTCTGCGGATAAGTCTCCCGAACGCGCTTCAGAAGCTCGAATCCGCCCAATTCCGGAACCTTCAAGTCGGTGATCAGAATATCGACGGGATACTTCTCGAGAATTTCGCTGGCTTGCTCGGTGGTCGAAGCGGTTCGAGCGCGCAAGCCGGATTCGGCTGCCACGTCGCGGCACAGCTTGCGTGTGGCGTCTTCATCGTCCACGATCAAGATAGAAATGGCGGTCGGCCGGTCGGCCGCCTGCGCACTGTCTGCTCCAGTAACGGGCACTCGGCACCCCCCTTTCAACTGCAACAATGAGAATGCAAAACGAAGACCAATAAACACATGGCTCAAATACTGAAAACAAGACGCTTACTGCCCTGCGAAGCGGAGCCGCGAAGGGGACTGTAGTGCCGAAATGAAACGAATAACAAGATCGCAAAAGTACGCAGGGGGATAAACCTCTAATACTCAAGCGTATGCAACTTTGAGAACGGTAGAAATCCCGATTTGGAACAGTGACCCCTATTGCGGCTATAGTCGGCGTCGTTCGGGGTGGCCGGATCTCCCAGCGGTTCGTACCACCTTGCCGTTCGTGACTACATCTGAATAAGCGAGTAACGTTCGACCGCTTTCTATCCAGCAGAAGGCGCCAAGCCAGATCGCAAAAGGAGAAGCGAATGAAACGCGTCAATATGCTTCCGGCTATGGCAGCTCTGCTGACCCTCACGCTTGCTGCAAATTTGCCGGTGTCCGCACAAGACCAATCCGCGACGGGAGCGGGAACTTCGTCGGCCCCCAATGAAGTGGCACCCGGAACGCGATTTCTGATCGGGCTGCAAAATGCTCTCAGCACGAAGGACTCGAAAGCGGGCGATCGTTTCACTGCGCGCACTCTTGCGCCACTTGTAAGCGCTGATGGAACGGGTCTGCCGGCGGGCGCGGAGGTCCGCGGGCACATTGACAAGGTCGAAGCCGCCGGCAAGACAGGACGCGCACGGATGTGGCTCACCTTCGACGACATCAAGACACCGGACGGGTGGATGCCGCTGGTTGCCATGGTGAACGATGTGCCGGGCGTCCAT
>JARLGK010000091.1 GCA_031296075.1 Candidatus Acidiferrales bacterium | reverse complement strand
GACTTCTTGGAGCGCCGTGCGCGATTTGGCGGAGTCGCGGCGCGCGCGCAAGGCGTTCAGCCGGGCAACCTGCGAGCGCTCGATTTCAGGGTCCATGCGCATCGTGGGGATCGACTGCGCCCCTTCCGTCTGAAAGCGATTCACGCCGACGACAACCTGCTTGCCGCGCTCGACGGCCTGCTGATATTCGTACGCGGACTTCTGAATTTCCATCTGAGGGAAGCCCACTTCGATCGCGCGCAGCATCCCTCCCAGCGCGTCAATTTTCGAGATGTAATCCTGCGCCGCCGATTCGATTTCGTTGGTCAGCTTCTCGATGGCGTAGGAGCCCGCCACCGGGTCGACGGTATTGGCCACGCCCGTTTCCTGAGCGATGATCTGTTGCGTCCGAAGGGCGAGCAGCGCCGATTGTTCGGTGGGTAGGGCTAGCGCCTCGTCGAGACCGTTGGAGTGAAGCGACTGGCAGCCGCCGAGCACGGCGGCGAGGCTCTGAAGCGCGACGCGCACAAGATTGTTTTCCGGCTGCTGGGCGGTGAGCGACGAGCCAGCCGTCTGCGCGTGGAAGCGCAGCATGAGCGAGCGCGGGTCTTTCGCGCCGAAACGGTCGCGCATGGTGCGGGCCCAGAGGCGCCGCGCGGCGCGGAACTTGGCGATCTGCATCAAGAATTCGTTGTGCGCGTTGAAGAAAAATGAAATCTGCGGGGCGAATTCGTCCACATGCAATCCGGAAGCGACGGCTGCCTCGACGTAGGCAATGGCATTGGCAAGCGTGAAGGCGACTTCCTGTACCTCGGTCGAGCCGGCCTCGCGAATGTGGTAGCCGGAAATCGAAATCGCGTTCCAATTGGGGAGTTCGCGGCGGCACCAGCCAAGAACATCAGTCACAACGCGCATCGCCGGCCGAAGAGGGTAGATGTAAGTCCCGCGCGCGATGTATTCCTTGAGAATGTCGTTCTGTACGGTGCCCGCAAGCCGCGCGAGGCTGGCCCCCTGCTGTTTGGCGACCACGACGTACAGCGCCAGCAGGATTGCCGCGGTGGAATTGATGGTCATCGAAGTCGAGATTTTCCCCAGCGGAATGCCATCGAGGAGCGTTTGCATGTCCTCGAGGGAATCGATGGCCACGCCGACCTTGCCGACCTCTCCCTGCGCGAGAGCATGATCGGAATCCATGCCGATCTGCGTTGGGAGATCGAAAGCGATCGAGAGTCCGGTCTGACCCTGGTCGAGGAGATAGCGATAGCGACGATTGGATTCGGCGGCCGAGCCGAAGCCGGCGTATTGCCGCATGGTCCAAAGGTGTCCGCGGTACATCGTGGGATAGACGCCGCGGGTGAACGGGAACTCGCCGGGATAGCCGAGGTCGCGCTCGGCGTCCCAGCCGGGCAGATCGGCGGCACCGACGACCGTTTCCATGGGCAGACCGGAGGGCGATGCCGCTTTCCTCTGCGAGGGGGCCGCGCGATTCTTGGCGGCGTCCGTCATCGAACGCGCCGCGCGCGGCGAAATGCCGTGAAAGCAAAAGCGACCATCATGAGCACGTAGAGGATGACGAATCCGATGACCCAGCGCGTCGGGCGATGCTTCCATTCCTGCCAGACGATGAACGCGCCGTAGGCGGCGAAAACGAAGAAGAGCGCGCCGGTGGCTTCGTGAAAAAGCTGGCGCGCGATACGCCAAAACACGCGGAGCGTGACCTTGCCGGAACGCCACAGCGCCGGAAGGAGATTGGCGGACATGGGACAATTCTAGGAGTTATCCGGCAAATGGCAAGCGCGGGGAGTCTCGCCGGAGGATCTAGCGAAGCGCGTCGAGAACGGCGAACGCACGGTCTATACTCCTTACATGATCGCCGACGCAGAGTTGCTCGCGGCGTTGCGCCGCTACTGGGGATATGACTCGTTTCGTCCGCTGCAGGAGCGGATCGTGCGAAGCCTGCTCGGGGGCCGCGACACCTGCGTGGTGATGCCCACCGGCGGCGGCAAGTCGCTCTGCTATCAACTGCCGGCCGCGATGCTGCCGGGGAAAACCGTGGTCGTGGTTTCTCCTCTGATCGCGCTGATGCAGGATCAAGCGGCGCAGCTTGCGCAGATGGGGATTGCGGCGGCGCTGCTGAACAGCTCGCTGACGGAATCGCAGAAGTCCGCGGTGATCCGCGAGGCGCGCGAGGGAAAATACCGGCTGCTGTACGTGTCGCCGGAGCGGCTGGCGCGCGAGGACACGCTCGCATGGCTTCAGCAGGTGCCGGTTTCGCTTTTTGCGATCGATGAGGCCCACTGCATATCGGAGTGGGGGCACGAATTCCGGCCCGACTACCGGCAGTTGAGCCGGCTGCGGCTTCATTTTCCGGAGTGCCCGATCGCGGCGTTCACGGCGAGCGCCACGCGGCGAGTGCGCCACGACATCATTGACCAGCTGCAACTGCGCGATCCGGACAAATACATCGCCAGCTTTCACCGGCCGAATTTGCGTTACATCGTGAAGGAGTGCAACGCGCGCACGCAGCAGGACCTGCTCGTAACGGCGCTGCGGAAACATTCCGGCAGCAGCGTGATTGTTTACTCTCCCACCATCGCGCGGGTCGAAGAGACGGTGGAGTTTCTGAAGGAGCGCGGAATCGGGGCGGTGCCTTATCACGGGAAAATGGACGCGGCTACGCGAAGGACGAATCAAGAGCGCTGGATGTCGGACGAAGTGCGCGTGCTGGTGGGGACGGTCGCGTTCGGGTTGGGGATCAACAAGGCGGCGGTGCGCGCGGTGATTCATCTGTCGCTGCCGAAATCGATCGAGCAGTATTACCAGGAAGCGGGGCGCGCGGGGCGCGACGGCGAACCCGCGGATTGCCTGCTGCTTTGGCAGAAGCGGGATACGGCCTTGCTGGTGCATTTCATCAAGGAAATGACCGATGCGGCGGAGCAGGCACGCGCCTGGCAGCGCTACGACGAAATCCGCGGATTCGTCGCGCCGGGGCGCTGCCGCCATCACCAGATCTACGTGCACTTCGGCGAAAAGCCGAAATGGAAAGCGTGCTCGGCCTGCGATACATGCAGCGGCGAGCCCGCGTGGCTGACCAAGCCCGCCGAGGAGCCACAACCCGAAAAGAGAAAAGGCGGGCGAAAACAACGCGGCCAAAAAAAACAAGTGGGCGCCGATATCAACCCGGATCTGCGCGAGTACCTTCGCGAATGGCGGCGCGCCACGGCGAAGCAGAACGGCATCGCAGCCTTTATCATCATGCACGACACTTCTCTCGATGAACTGTGCCGAAAACGCCCTCGATCGCTTGCCGAGCTTCTGGGCGTGTCCGGTTTCGGAGAACGCAAAACCGAGATGTACGGCGAGCAAATTCTGGACGCTCTGAAAAGCTTCCGCGAAGGAGCGAGCGCCCAAGGTGTGTCATAAGGCGTCCCCTGCGCCGAGGGACAGGTAACCGGGCCGATGGTGCGGGATACGCAGGCCTTGTTTCAGGCTTGCTACCGCCCTAGAATTGGGGTAGGAAGAGTTCCACAGGAGGTAATGCCCCCTTGCAACTCGACGACCGCATGAAGCAGTTGCTGCGAGAGCTGGGACACGCCATCAACGACACCGTTTCGGACTCCGAACGGATCGCCGAGGCCATCTCCGGAGTGCGCGCGGCCGGCTTCGACATCGTGCTGAAGCTCGACGCCACCATCGGACTGGCGCGCCGGACATCGCAAGATGCCAAAATGACCACGCAGGACCGCCGCTTCCTGGAATCGCTGCATATTCGGGTGGATGAAGAAGCGCTCGACGAGGACCACGCGGAAGCCAAGGTCGAAATCACGCCGCAGGATATCAAGTTTCTGAAATCACTGAAGATTTCCATCGATGAAGAACTCTAAGATTCTCGCGTCGTCGCTCGCGCTGGCTGCAATGCTGGCGATGTCGAGCACGCCCGCGCGCGCACAAGCCGCAGAAGTCGCCAAGATTGCCGCGCCGATCGTCGTCAAGATCATCAATGCGGTCACGGAAAAGGGCAGCAAACCGAAGGATTCGAATTGGCTCAAGGCGGAAGTAATCCACGCCGATGCGAATTCGATCATCGTCCGCGAGCAGCAGAACGGGTTGATGATTCACACCTTCAACTTTTCGCCGGAGATGAAGGACAAAATGCAGGCGATTCTTGATCAAGGCGGATTCCAGTACGGCGACAAGATCGGCATCCTCTACATGCCCGGGCAGACGGTGGCGCTGCGAATTCACGGCAAGCCGTCGAAACCGCTCTGATTTTCGCTTTCCCGCGCGACACCTGAAGAACCATGATTCGCCCGCCTGCCGTTGCCGGACGCTTCTATCCATCCGACGCGCAAGAACTCGCTCACCAGATCGGCCAGTACGTTTCCGGCGCGACGAAGAAAGTTCGCGCGCTGGGGTGCGTGGTGCCGCACGCGGGCTACATGTATTCCGGGGGCGTGGCCGGAGCGGTCTATTCGTCGCTCGAGACTCCCACGCGATGCATCCTGCTGGGACCCAGGCACTACCCTCAGGGCCAGCCGATGGCCATCCTCACCGAAGGAAGTTTTGCGACGCCGCTTGGCGAGGCACGGATCGACGAGGCGCTGGCTGGGGAATTGGCGCGCGCATGTCCTCTGCTGCGGGAAGACGCGGTCGCGCACGAGCGCGAACATTCACTCGAAGTGCAGCTTCCATTCTTGCAGCAGATCGCCGGAGATTTCCGCTTCGTGCCCGTGGTGCTGGCGACGGACCGCTACGGGGCCATGGAGGAACTGGGCCGAGCGGTTGCACAAGTGGTGAAGGCGCAAAGCGAGCCGGTGCTCGTGATCGCGAGTTCAGATATGAATCACTATGAGAGCGACGCGATCACTCGAGTAAAGGACGGGCGAGCGATTGAGCGCATCCTAGCGCTCGATCCGCGAGGGCTATACGACACGGTGCGCCAGGAGGGGATTACGATGTGCGGCTACGCAGCGACGGTGGCGATGCTCGTCGCCGTGCGAGAGCTGGGCGCGAGGGAAGCGACGCTGGTTCGCTACGCGACTTCCGGCGATGTAACCGGCGAGCGCGACGAGGTGGTCGGCTACGCCGGTGTCGTGATTCGCTAGGCCCGAGAAGCTCTAATTCACGGTAAGTGCGACAGACACGGAACGCTGAATTGAACCACTGGTAGCTGTAATCACCACATTCGTGGTACCCAGCGGAGTGCCAGGGTTGCCGCCTCCACCACCGCCTCCGCCGCCTCCGCCGCCCCCTCCGCCGCACCCGACGCTCGCGAAAACAATCGCGATCACTGCCAAGGCGAACACCCCGCTCCAGCGACGATGCCCTTTCGAGAAACCGATCAGCATCAGGCAGAGCGAGAGAGCGCAGATCATTGCAAGCGTGACTCCGGCGCCCGGCAGACCGATCTGAGCGGGTGGCTTCGTCGGGGTCAACATGCTCGCAGCGGTCGTTTGAAACATGATGACGCTTTGCCCGCTGCCGTTAACCGTCGGGCCCGAGCAAGTCGTCTCGCTCGGAAGATCGGTGCAGGCAAACGTGACCATGCCGTTGAACGTGCCGTCTGAAGTGACTGTGACGGTGACTGTGCCCATGCCGCCGGGGGCGGAAACGGGCGTCGGAGCACCGGCTGAAATGGTGAAATCGCTTCCGTGCGTGGAAGTGGCGGTGTTCCAAACGGCCGGGGTGTTGACGAGATTGGCCACGTTAATCGACCCGAGGCCGGTCGCCAGGTCGTAGCCAGTCCCGGCGCTATATCCAGACAATACGCCGATCAGATCCCCACCTGTGTTAACGACGCAATTTGCAGTACCTTGAGAACAGGGCATTGCGATTGTGCCAACGCTAACATCATTGAAAACGCAGGAGGCGCCGGGCGGGCCGGCGGAATTACAATTTCCGGGGGATGCCAGAGCGAGCGGATAAAGCACCGTGTTGGCGTTGCCTTCCTTCGACTCGTTCTTCTGATCCACGAGGGCCATTATGCCCGCAAAAACCTGTGCGGAGACTGAAGTGCCGCCGACGTTCAGAAAATTCCCGTTGCTGAGGCTGCAAGGACCCGTTATCCCGCTAAAATCTCGATTGCAGACGACGTAAAAGCTCCCGGAGATCGTGCCGTCGCCTGCGAACAGGGAAACGTCCGGGAGATCGCGCGCGTTGTCCGCAGGCGTCAGAGCCACTTGCCACGGCGGCTTTGCGTAGCCACCCGTACAGCTCAATGGGTCGGTGCCGTCAAAAGTCGTGCAGTTGCTCTTGCCTCCCGAACCCGCTGAAACCGAATCAAAAAAGTCATTTAGAATGTTTGGCGTTCCTGGCTGGTTTTGCACTGTCGGGTTGTTACAGGCCGCTTCGGCGCTCGTGAGGAGGAAAAAAGCGACAACAGCCGGATCCGTACAGGAGTCGTTGTATGTCCTTTCCGGGATGTAACTTAAGGCAGACGCCAGAGTCCCCGCGGTGTTGTTCGTATTCCAAAAAGCCAACGGATCGGCGATGTCGTTGAATTCAGTTCCGCCGACTGCGATGTTGAAGGGCGTGGATGCTATGCCGTTCACCGCAAGTCCACAAGATGCGAGCTCCACGACGGCGTTGGAAGAGAATCCGCAGTTCCCCACCGCTGGAGTAGGTGTGTCACAGGCCGCCGCGCCGTTGTCTCCCGAGGAAACAACTACCGTAATGCCCTCTGTAGCCGCCTGTGAAAAAGTTGAGTTCAAAAATCCATTCTCGACAGAGCCGAGAGAAAGCTCGCAGGCACCGAAGCTTTCGCTCAGGATGGAAGGAGTCGGGTTCTCATTGACGATGAACGTGTCCGAGAGATCGCCGCCAAACTGCGTATTTGTGCTTGCCGAAACGACGAGGTTGATGTTCGCGTTCCGGGCTACCGCGCCCGACCATTCAACATCGAGTATCGCTTCGATTTCGTCGCCGTTGAGTCCCGGATTGGAACCATTCACTGTTATGATCGGGTCTTTTGCGGGCAGGCCGAAGATATTCCTGAAATCCCGGTCGTCTTGAATCACGATGTTGCTGTCAGTCACGACCGCGATGGTTTGCCCTGTGCCGTCTATGCCAGCATTCCATAACGGAGTGACGTTGTAGATGATCCCAAAGTCCGCTGGGCCAAGCCCAAAGCAGTCCGTAACGACGGTCAAGCCACAGTCAGAGTTACTCGTAAACGTGACGTAGGAGTGATCCGGACTTGGCCCACCTGAGGTTTGCTTGCGCGCCGATGCGGCCTTGGCTCGGCTTGATGGCTTCGGAAAGAAATTGTGCAGGGTGTTAACGCCCGCAACTACGGGGGTGAGTGCGATCGGGATGGACGGATCGCTCGTATTTGCCCAATGCTCCTCGCCGCTGACTACAAATTTATGAATCTCCGTGTGAAATGTTTCCTCCACCTGGGCGACGTTACCGGAGAATTCGATCACGCTGCGGCCGTCTGAAGGCTTGCTGACCTGAAAACCGTGCGATTCCAGCCACGAAGTGATGGTCTGAATATCCTGGTCAGCGGGGCCGAACTGGCGACCGAATTCAGCGGGCGTCAGCCACTTGTGATAGTTGGGCGAGGACTTGTCCTGCTGTTCGGCCATCAGCTTTTCGAGGGCAGCTTCCTGCGCGGGGCTGCGCTTGAGGACAAGCTGCATGCGCTCCGTCGGAAGGTCAGCCGGCGCGGCGCCGCGATCGAATTCCGCGCGTGCGAGCGGATGCGTGTTGCCGCGCAACACCGTCCGCTGGGAATCATTCACTTCCTGGGTGATGCGCGGCTGGACGTTGCTCGTCTGCGCGGAGGCGCCGGCGGGCAATAGCGACAGACATGCGAGGACGAACAACAGCGTGACCGGAAACTTGAATTTAAGTGGCATAGTCATTATTCCCATCCGATGCTGAGAAAGTTCCGGAAGACCGGGTGAGCGCCGCGCGAGGAAACAGCAAAACCGGCAGCAACGAATCGATCGAGCCTGACGCCGCGCATCGCTCAAATATCTTCCAGGGCCGAATCCGCATATTTCGGATAGCTGAGATGCTAGCAGGTGCCGCAGGGGATGGATGGGGTGATGGCGAAAGTTGCAACATGCGTCACCCCGCGCTCAGGGCGTGGCGCGGATGCGGCCGGCGAGCTTGCGGGCGCGCTCGCGGGCTATGTCAATGAAATGCTGATCCGCGGCCAGGCGATCGAGCAACGGCAGGAATTGCCCGGGTTCGGGAAGCAGCTTGTGGTCGAAATCCTTTTCGATTTGCAGGATCAAATCGTTGACGCCGAGCGGGTCGTAATGCATGGTGCGGTCCAGATCCGAAAGATCGGTCTGCTGGCGCGCGAGGCCCTCGAAGATGTCGAGGAGCTGGGCGGCCACGCTGTTGAGCGTGTAGTTGAAGGTGACACGGTGCGTTTCGGCGCCCCGCTCATAACCAAACGTCTTTTCGCCGAGGTTCGCGATCCGCCGGTGCATTTCGAGATCCACGCCATCGAAGTTATGAAGCTTCGACGCGAGATCAAATATCGTTTGCACCAGAACCGCGTCGATCTGCATGGCTCGGGGGTGCGACTCGTCGTCAAGCTGGCGGATGTCGGACGTGCCGGAGCCGGAGTCGCTCACCTTGATTTCTACGTATTCCGGATAGCTTGATTTGAATACCTTTCGAAAAGTAATCGTCGCGCCAGCCGCGGAAACACCGGCATCGGCGAGTGGCGCGGCTCCCAGGCCCATCAAGATGGAGAGGGAGAACGCCAGAGCCAAGAGCCACCGATGGCGCGCCGAGGGATTCATCGTCCGCGAGGAAGGGAGATGCGCGAGGCGCTGGAATTACCGCCCACCGCCATGGAAACGCGCCGGCGTGCGACGGAAGCCGCGAGGCGGTCCCGCGCTCGAGAGGCCTGCGCGTGGCAAAGCGCCACGGCCAGGGCGTCAGCCGCGTCCGCAGGCTCGGGGCACATAGGAAGGTGTAAAAGAGATCGCACCATCTGCTGAATCTGCTGCTTGGAGGCGCCGCCGAATCCAGCGACGCTGGCCTTCACTTCGCGCGGTGAGTAGCTGTGCGCCGGGATTTGCGCCTGTGCCGCGGCCAGCAGGACCACGCCGCGCATTTCCGCGAGCTTGAGGGCCGTGCCGATATTCAGCGCCGTGAACACGGATTCGACGGCCACGGCGTCCGGGGCGAACTGCTCGACAAGCCCGGAGATCAAGAAGTGAATTTCGCGCAGGCGGACGGCAAACGTCGCGCGCGCCGGAAGCTTCAACGCCCCGAAGCGCATGAGGCGCGCGCGGTTGCCATCGATTTCGATGACGCCATAGCCGGTCGCGCCCGCAACCGCGGGATCGACACCCAGCACGCGCAGTTTGCGTCCCTTGGTGACCGTAGGAGCCGTATAAGCAGACATGGCGACGGGCACAAGTGTACGTGCGGGCCGGAACCAGAGGGAAGTGTTTTCTCGACGCGGGGCGGCGCGATGGAAACTATCCCGCCATGGCCGCCTGGATTTCCTTCTCATCGATATCGAAGTTCGCATAGACGTGCTGCACATCGTCGTGATCTTCCAGCGTTTCGATCATCCGCAGCATCTGCTGGGCCTGCACCCCGGTCAGCTTGACGTGGTTCTGCGGGACCCAAGCCACTTCCGCGGAAGAGGGAGTAATCCCGGCGGCGGTGAGAGCTTCGCGCACCTTTTCCATCGCCTCAGGAGGGGTGGTGACTTCCCAGAACGAACCGTCGTCGCGAAGGTCTTCGGCGCCGGCATCGAGCACGATGCTCAGGATCTTGTCCTCGTCGGCCTGCTCCTTGGGGACCACGATGTCGCCTTTGCGGTGGAACATCCATCCCACCGCTCCGGTTTCGGCCATGTTGCCGCCGTTTTTCGAAAACATGTGCCGAATTTCGCTGACGATGCGATTGCGATTGTTGGTAACCACTTGAACCAGGACGCCGACGCCGCCGGGGCCGTAGCCTTCAAAGGTGACCTCGTCGAGGGTCTCGCCTTCGAGTGTGCCGGCGCCGCGCTGGATGGCACGTTCGATGTTGTCGTTGGGCATATTCTCGGCCTTGGCGGTCAGAATAGCCGTGCGCAGGCGCGGATTCGTGACCGGATCAGCTCCGCCCGTGCGGGTAGCGATGGTCAATTCCCGGATGACCTTGGTGAAAATCTTGCCGCGGCGAGCGTCCGTGGCCGCCTTCTTGTGCTTGATTGTGGCCCATTTCGAGTGTCCAGACATGGATGAACCTTCTACAGGGAGTATGGCAGGAGCGGCATTCCAGCTCTTGCCGCGACAGTGTAGCAGCAGGGCCAAGAACAGGCAAGCGAGTGCGTTGAACGGAATACCTTAACACAGTCGCCGCCATCCTTGCAGAGAGTGTACTCGTCCAGTAGATTAGTGACACTTTGCCTTTCTGAG
>JARLGK010000090.1 GCA_031296075.1 Candidatus Acidiferrales bacterium | reverse complement strand
GCGCTGGGTGATTATTTCCGCCGCGTGGAAAAGCCGGAGAAGGAAGTGAGCGCAACGCTCGCGTGGAACGGCAAGTCGGAACAAGTCACGGTGAACGAAGAGCAGCCGTTCAAGATGCTCGACTTTGCCTTGAGCAAGGATGCGGCTGCGAAGCCCCTGCGGCTCGCGAACCCGGACAAGAAGAAGGTCTTCGCGGAGATCCTCATCGAGTCGCATCCGCAGACCATTGCGCAGCCGCGCCAGGACCAGGGCTACTCGATCCGCCGCACCTACGCGAAGGTGGGCGACGACAATACGCTGAGCGACTTGAAAGAGCCGCACGTCGGCGATCGAGTGCTCGTAACGTTGAACGTCGATGTGAATCGCTTCGCGCACTACGTGGTGGTCGACGATCCGCTGCCGGCGAATTTCGAGGCCATCAATCCGGTCTTCAAGTCGCAGGAGACACGGGCCGGGGAACGGCTCGGGCAGCCGTGGGAGATCGATTACCAGGAGCTGCGCGATGATCGGGCGCTGTTCTTCGCGGATTCGATTCCGCCGGGGCAATACACGATTCGTTACCTCGCTCGCGTCCGCACCGCGGGCACGGCCACAGCGCCCGCGTCGAAGGTCGAGGAGATGTATCACCCCGAGCGCTTCGGGATGACGGAGACGATGCAGGTGACTTCGCTGCCTTTGAAATGAAAACGGATGTCCAAACACCCCCCACCGCGCTCGGGCGGTGGGTCCGCCGCCTGGGTGCAACCGCATGGTTTGGACTGCGCGCCGCGATGCTTCTGGTGGCCATCGCGTGGGTCGGATTGAAATTCGTGACGCTGCCGCCGGCATTATTCGGGGTATCGGCGCAGAGTATCGAGTTGACCGACCGGCACGGCGTCCCTTTGCGCGAGGCGCGCGCGGGGGAACGCTTTGCCCGCGCAGTCCTCTTGCGGGACGTGCCGCCGAACCTGGTGCATGCGATGCTTGCGGCGGAGGACAAGCGGTTCTTCGAGCATCGCGGGGTGGATGTGGTCGCGCTGGCGCGGGCGGTGATCGGAAATCTGCGGCACGGGCACGTGACCTCCGGCGCGTCGACGATCACCCAACAGCTCGTGAAGATTTCCGATCCGCGACCGCGCACGCTGGGGACGAAGATCCTGGAAGCGGCGCGGGCGCTGCGTGTCGAGCAGGTCTGGAACAAGGAACAGATTCTTACGGCCTACTTGAACCGGCTCGATTTCGGGAATCTGAATTTCGGCGTGGCCTCGGCGGCGGATTATTATTTCGGCAAGCCGCTGGCCGACTTGAGCGACGCGGAGGCGGCATTTCTCGCTGGGCTGCCGAAGAATCCGACACGGCTGAATCCGCACAGCGGCTTCGCGCGGGCGCAACGGCGGGAGGCCACGGTGCTCCAACGGATGCACGAGAATGGGTGGCTGAGCGATGAGCGGTTTACGCTCGCCGAGCAGGAATCGCTTCGCTTGCGCCCGCGGCAGCGGATTTTCCGGGCGCCGCATTTCGTTGATCTCGTTCTGCGGGATTTGCCGTCGAATGAAGGGCCGCTGGTGGCGACGACGCTGGACCTGGACCTGAACCGCTTCGTGGAGGAGACGGTGCGCGAGCGGCTGGACAAACTGCGCGAGAAGAATGTACGCAATGGCGCCGTGGTGGTGATCGACAACCGCACGGGTGACGTGCTCGCGCTGGTGGGCTCGGAGGACTATTTCGCGCCGGGAACGGGGCAGGTGAATGGCGCGCTGGCGCGACGCTCGGCCGGGTCGACACTCAAGGCCTTCACCTATCTGCTCGCGCTCGAGCATGGCGCGACGCCTGCGACGGTGGTGGCCGATGTGCCGGCCACTTTCACCACGCCCGCCGGGACGTATCGCCCCGAGAATTACAACAAGCACTGCTACGGCCCGCTGCGTTATCGGCAGTCGCTGGCCAATTCGCTGAACATTCCCGCGGTGAAGGTGCTGAATTCGATCGGCGGCCCGGCGGTGTTGCAATCGCGATTGCGCGCGTGGGGGATGACGACGCTGGATCAGCCCGCGGAGTTCTATGGACTCGGGCTGACGATCGGCAACGCCGAGACGCGGCTCATTGAATTGACGAACGCCTACGCCGCGCTGGCCCGGCTCGGGGATTGGAAACCGTATCGCCTGCTGCTCGATCCGTCCGCGCCGCCCGCGGCCATTCCCGCATCAGCGAGCAGCGACGCGCACACTGCGGAAACGCGCGATGCCGCGTGGTTGATCGCGGATATGTTGAGCGACAATTCCGCGCGGCTGCTCGGGTTTGGGATGCACTCGTCGCTGCGCTTCGATTTTCCGGTGGCGTGCAAGACGGGCACGAGCACGGATTTCCGTGACAATTGGGCCATGGGTTACACGCCGGAATTCACCGTGGGCGTGTGGGTGGGTAATTTCGATGGCTCGCCGATGCATGATGTCTCCGGGGTGACCGGCGCGGGGCCGATCATGCATGCGGTGATGGAGCGGTTGCACACGCGCTTCGGCACCACGTGGTTTGCCACGCCGCCGGAGATCGTCGAGCGCGAAGTCCACCCGCTCACGGGAAAACTCCTCGCCCACACGCGCGACGATGCGGTGCGGGAGAAATTCGTCCGCGGCCATCTGCCTCCGATGGAATCACCGGACGACTACGACATCGCGGGTCGGGCGAAGCTCGGTCCCGAGTATCGTGCATGGATGGAGAGTGGTGAGAACCGTGTGGCTGCGCGCGCGACGTCTGAGGAAGACAGCACGTTGCGCTTGGAAGCGCCGGCACCGGGCACGATCTTCGTCGTCGATCCGGATCTGCCCTCAAGTGGCTTGGCACCAGTACAGGCGAGTGGGGCGGCTCACGCTGTGTGGGAGAGCGATTCGCTCAGCTTCCGCGAAAGCGAGGGCCACACCTATGCCGTCTTGCGCGAGGGATTGCACCGCCTGACCGTGCGCGATCCCGCGACGGGTGCGAAGGCGGAGACGTGGATCCGCGTGAAGACGCTGTAGACTCAGATTTGCGATGGGCCAATTCCACTTTGAGGGCGACGCTCTGTCGGCACCCACTTTTAAAGGCGGAAGAGTGGGCGCTGACGGAGCATCGCCCTCCAGCAATGCCTGCCCCGGCACCAACGGCGCGGTGCCTCCAGATCCCTTACG
>JARLGK010000009.1 GCA_031296075.1 Candidatus Acidiferrales bacterium | reverse complement strand
GCTAACCGCGCCGGCCCTTCGGCCATCCACCGCGCGATGTCTCGCAACGTGAACCCTCTGCGGCTGGCTTCGGTCCACATTACCGGCAGCGCCATCGAAAGGCTCGCGATGCCGCCCCAGGCCGTCTGGAAGGTTCCCGTTTCAATCTGCTTCATCGACGGCGGACAAGGAGAATGGTCGGTCGCCACAAGGTCAATCAAGCCTTCCCGCAGCGCCTCCCAGAGTTTCTCCCTGTTTGCATGGCTTCGAATCGGAGGCGCGCACTTGCAGAGCGTTGCCCCGTCGGCGATTGTCTCGGCGGTAAAATGCAAATAGTGCGGGCAAGTCTCCACGCTCAGCGGAAGTCCTTCGGCTCGCGCGGCGCGCAGTTCGTCGAGCGCGTGACAAGTCGCCAGATGAACGATGTGCAATCGGAATCGAAATTCGCGGCAGAGCGAGAGGAGCATGCGAATCGCGCTCAGCTCCGCCTCGTCCGGACGCGATCGCAGGTACGTCGCATACGATTTCCAGTCGGCGCCCGTCAGAGCCGCCGTGGCCGCCTCGATGGGGCCGGCCAGTTCCGCGTGAACCAGCAGCGGCAATCCGGTGCGCACCACGTGCGGCAGCGCATCGCGCAACTGCTCCTCGGTAACCATCGTGAAACCGTCAATGCCGGGATGAATCAGGAAGCATTTGAATCCCCGCACGCCGGCAGCGGCGAGCGGTTCGATAGCGCGTTGATTGTCGTGAACCACGCTGCCCCACGCCGCCCAGTCCACCCGGCAGCGGCCGCGCGCAGATTCGCGCTTCGCATCGAGCGCAGCAACGTTCGAGGTCGCCGGCAGGCAATTCAGCGGCATGTCCACGAGCATCGTGTAGCCGCCGCACGCGGCCGCGCGCGTCGCCGTCTCGAATCCTTCCCACTCCGCTCTTCCGGGATCGTTAATGTGCACGTGCGAATCCACCAGCCCCGGAAGAATCGCCGCGTCGCCGAAATCTTGCACCTGTGCGCCGGCCGGCGTCTGCTCGACGGGCACGACGGCCTGAATCGTCTCGCCCTCGACCAGCACCGCCGCCGCGCGCACCCCTTCCGGCGTCACGACTCGCTTCGAGAGAAAAGCCTGTACAGTCATTGGATCAATCGCCGCCGCATCTTTGGCAATGCCCGCTGCAGAATCCAGATTATAATTCTCGCATGAGCAACGCTTTTATGGCCCGCGCGATTCAGCTCTCGATCGACAACGTGCTCGCGGGACGCGGCGGCCCCTTCGGCGCAGTCATCGCAAAAGGCGTCGACATCATCGCCGAGGGCGTGAATTGCGTGACCTCGGCGAACGATCCGACCGCGCACGCGGAAATCGTCGCCATCCGCGAGGCTTGCAAGAAACTCGGCGCCTTCGAGCTTACCGGCTGCGACGTTTACACGTCGTGCGAGCCCTGCCCGATGTGCCTGGGCGCGATTTATTGGGCGCGGCCGGATCGCGTCTATTTCGGCAATACCGCCGCCGACGCTTCGAACGCGGGATTCGACGATTCCCTGATCTACAGCGAAATTCCGCAGCCGCATTCGCAGCGCAAGATCCCGATGATTCAGATGATGCGCGACGAAGCTCTCGAAGCCTTTCGCGCCTGGGCGAAGCAAGCTAACAAAGTGCCCTATTGACGCCGTCTATCCGCCGCTCAGAAAAATATAGCGAAGCAGAAACAGAACGCTGAGCACCCAGATCAGCGGGCTGATTTCGCGATGTCGTCCCGTAAAAAGCTTCAGAAATGTGAACGACAGCAAGCCGAGGCTCAGGCCTGTGGCAATGCTGAAGGTGAGCGGCGTGGCGATGAGAGTGAGAAACGCGGGAACCGAGTCGGTGTAGTCGTCCCACTTGACCTTGGCTACAGCGCCACACATCAGCGCGCCGACCAGGATCAGCGCCGGCGCGGTCGCATAAGACGGAATCGCGGCCACCAGCGGCGCGCAAAACATCGCCGCGGCAAACAGCCCCGCGATCACCAAATTGCCCAGGCCCGTTCGCGCTCCCGCCGCAACGCCCGCCGCGCTTTCGATATAGCTCGTCACCGTGGACGTGCCGGCAAGCGCGCCAACGATTGTCCCGAATGCGTCCGCTAGCAACGCGCGGCTGGCGCGCGGCAGCTTGCCGTGCCGCAGAAACCCGCCCTGCTCGCAAACGCCGACGAGCGTTCCAACATTGTCGAAAAGATCCACGAAGAAGAAGACAAAAATGAGCTCGCCGAGCCCGAGCTTCATTGCCGAGCGGAGATCCAGCTTCAAGAAAGTTCCGGAAGGATGCGGCCACGAGAAGAGATGCGCCGGCCAGTGGCTTACACCGAACGGAATTCCCACCAGTGTGATGGCGACGATGCCGATCAAGATCGCGCTGCCCACCCGCCGGACCATCAGAATCGCGATCAGGAGAATCCCCACTGCCGCGAGGATCACCTGCGGATCGGAAACCTTGCCGAAAGCAACAAACGTGGACGCATTCGCGACGATAATGTTCGCGTTCCGGAATCCCACGAACGCGATAAAGAGGCCGATGCCCGCAGCGGTGCCGTGCTTCAGGCAGTCGGGAATGCCGTTGACGATCTGCTCGCGGACACTCGTGAGCGTCAAGATCAGGAAAAGCATGCCTGAAAGAAAGACGACTCCCAGCGCCGTCTGCCACGGCACGCCGCGGCCGATCACGATCGAGTAAGTGAAATAGGCGTTCAGCGACATGCCGGGCGCGAGCGCAATCGGATAATTCGCCCAGAGTCCCATCACCAGCGTGGCCAGCGCCGCCGAAATGCACGTGGCGAAAAGCACGCCTTCGACGGGCATGCCCGTTTCGGATAGTATCCGCGGGTTGACCACGACCACGTACGCCATGGTCATGAACGTCGTCAGGCCGGCCAGCAGCTCCGTGCGAACCGTGGTCTTGTTTTCCCGGAGATGAAAGACGCGCTCGAGCAAGCCGCACTCTCCCGAATGAAAGTGAGTCACTATAGGGTGAGCGATGCCCCCCGTCAACGCCAGAAGCGGAGTTGCTCTCGGCGCGTTCTAGTTGATCGATCCAAACCAAAAAATCCTTGCGCGCTGGTTTTTAGTCCCACAACCAACAACAATCGGCGTAGGATGGCGCCCAGAAGGATGGCCCCCCAGAATGATGACGCCTCTAAATATTTCGAACGGGCTTCGCACATGAGAGGCCTTGGACGAAAGTTGATCTGGCTCTCGTGCGCAGCTGCCCTCTCGCTCCCATTGTCAATCTTCCCGGCGCAAGCGCAGCAACCGGAACCGCAGCAAGCTCCGTTGGTCGGGCCAATGGCAAGAATCGCGGCTCAAGGAGTGTTTAATACCCACTGCGCGAGCTGTCACCAGAACGTGAAAGCCAGCGCCGATCAAAACGATGCCCGATTGAAGAGCGCGCCGAGCACCGAAACACTGGGCCAGTTGTCCCCCGAAGCGATCTACGCGGCTCTCACCAACGGCGCGATGGTTCAGCAGGCGCACGGACTTTCGAACGATGAGAAACGCTACGTCGCCGAATTTTTCGGCGGCCGACCACTCGGCAGCGCGGACGCGGGCGACGCAAAGAACATGACAAATCACTGTTCCGCGAATCCCGCGATGCGTGAGCCATCCGCCGGTGCCGCCTGGAACGGATGGGGCAACGGTCTCAGCAATACTCGCTTCCAGCCCGCCAAAAACGCCGGCTTGTCGGCGGCTCAAGTGCCCCGCCTCAAGCTGAAATGGGCCTTCGGTCTTCCCGGTGGCGGCGAAACGTATGGACAGCCAAGCGTGGTGGCCGCGCGCATTTTCTTCGGCGACTACAACAGTTTCGTTTACTCGCTCGACGCCGTCACCGGTTGCGTCTACTGGTCCGTCCGCGCGGACGCACAGGTGCGAACCGCGATCGTGGTTGGCAGGGTCAAGGGCACGGGCCACGCCAGGTACGCCGCCTACTTTGGCGACAAGAAAGCCAATATTTACGCCGTGGATGCGCGCACCGGCGAGCTGCTCTGGAAGGTAAACGTCGAGCCCCGCCTGCTCGCGCACATCACCGGCGCAACGGTCCTCTATCGCGGCCGACTCTACGTTGGCGTGGCAGGCTCGGAGGAAATCACGTCCTCCGATCCGCACTACCCTTGCTGCACCTACCGCGGAAGCCTGTCCGCTCTCGATGCCAACACCGGAAAGCTGATCTGGAAAAGCTACACGATTCCGGAGGAGCCCAAACCCACGAAGAAGAATTCTCTGGGCACGCAGCTCTGGGCTCCGGCGGGCGCGTCGCTATGGTCGGCGCCCACGATCGATCCAAGGCGTCACGCCGTTTACGTCACCACCGGTAATGCTTTCACCGAGCCTGCGGCGAAAACTTCGGACGCAATCATGGCCTTCGACCTGGCCACAGGAAAAGTTCTGTGGTCCTATCAGGCGCTCGAGAACGATGCGTCTCCTGCAGGTTGCAACGGCAACGGCCCTAAAGGCGAGCAGTGCCCGGAAAATGTCGGGCCGGACTGGGACTTCGCGAACTCGCCAATCCTGCGCACGCTGCCGAACGGCAAGAGGATCCTGGTCGCCGCCCACAAAGGCGGCGGTGTCGTCGCCGTCGATCCAGATCGCCATGGGACACTGGTATGGACCGCAAACCTCGCCGAACCAAACGCCGGCGCCGCAATTCAGGTGATGTGGGGCGGAGCCGCCGACGCGCAGAACGTTTACTACCCGCTGAAATCGGGCGGCGTGGCCGCGCTGAATCTCGCCGACGGAAAGCGGGTGTGGCTCGCGCCGCTCGAACCATCGGCGGCTTCTCCTGGGCCGGGCGGGCGTCTCCGTCGTGGGCAGGACGCCGCTGCCACCGCGATTCCCGGCGTGATTTTTTCGGGCGGCTGGGACGGCGTCTTGCACGCGCTCTCTACCGCCGATGGCCACGCCCTCTGGGAGTACAACACCGCGCATGAATACACGACGGTCAACGGCGTCGCGGCAAAGGGCGGTTCGATGGGCGCTCCGGGGCCGGTCGTCGTGGGCGGCATGCTCTATGTCGGCTCCGGATACGTCGGCACCGGCAACGGCATGCCCGGCAATGTGCTGCTCGCGTTCTCCGCGGAATAAATTTTCCGGCGTTGAAGGAATTTACAGAGGCTTCCACCATGAATCTTCCAAAAAAACTTCTGACTGCGATTGCATTCGCGGCGGCGATGGCGTGCGCCGCGCCAGGTCAGCAAGCGCCAGTACAGCAAATGACGGGTCAGCAAGTGACGGGTCAGCAAGCGCCCGCGCAGCAGCCGCTACCGCGCGACGGCTTTCCGGCCGGGCCGACGGCGCGGATTTTGAGTTTCACAGCGAGCCCCGACTCGATCCAACCGGGCCAATCCGTCACGCTGGAATGGGCGGTGGTGAATGCGGACCGGATCGCGCTCGATCAGGGCATCGGGATCGTGGCCACGCGAGACGCCCGCACGGTGACGCCGCGCGTGACGACCACGTACACATTGGCGGCGCTGGGATTCGGAGGCAAGGTCAACGACACGCGATCGGTGACGGTGACCGTCGCGGGCACGACTCCCGCGCCGGCCGGGAGCGCGTTAGCGAGCGAGCCTTTGGCGAACAAGCCGGTGCCGCGCATGTCCGACGGCAAGCCCGACCTCAACGGAATTTATGTCGCGCCATACCATTCGATCAAAGCAATCGACAAGATTACGCTGAAGCCTGGCGCGGAAAAGTACGATGTGGGACCCGAGTACACGTTTTCGCTGGGCGAGCATTGCCTGCCGCGGGGAGTGCCGGACACCATCGGGGAGCCGTATCCGATACAGATCGTGCAAACGCCGAGCCTGGTGGTGATCCTCTATGAGGCGGGCGAATTGTTCCGCGTGGTACCGACCGACGGACGTCCGCACCCGAAGGACCTCGACCCGACGTGGATGGGAAATTCCGTGGGGCACTGGGAAGGGGACACGCTGGTTGTCGATGTCACCGGCGTCAACGACAAGGTGTCCGTCGGCGAGTACCGCCACACCACGGCGTACCACGTGATCGAACGCTTCCAGCGCACGGCCTACGACACGCTGAAGTACTCCGCGACGATCGAAGATCCCAACGTGTTCGCCGCGCCGTGGACCGAAGCCGGCACCTTCACGCTGCATCCCGAATGGAACATCCAGGAATACATCTGCGAAGAAAACAATCACGACTACAAGGATTTGTTCGAGCGCTACAAGAAATAAGCGATGAAGCGCCGTGGTGGATTAGCCGGTGGTATCCGGCAAAGGAAGGCCATAGAGCCGAAGAAAAGTCAGCTTATCCCAGTATCCGCGTTGAAAAGCGATCTTGTCGTCGACCACGTGGAAGAAGCCGCAGCCTCTTAGCCCCTTGGGGTCGCGCCATTCCAGAATCGCCCACTCGCCGTCCTCGAAAATATGTTCCACGATGCATACCATTTTGGCTGCGGCAAATTCCGATGCAAGCCTTTCACGAATCGCCTGGCGCCCTTCGATGGGTTTTTCGGCAACCTGATGATTGATGGCGTCCTCGCGATAGAAGTTCGTCAGCGCTTCGACATCCGCGCGATTGAACGCCTCCACCCACGCTCCGACCACTTCTTTGGGACGCATGCGTGCCATTGTAGCAGCGTCGCATCATGAGAAATACTCTTCACGGGCGCTTTCCCGTTGCAGGCGCGGCTCGGATCATTCCCGTTTCCGAGGAATGAAGGCGGGAACTGGCGGCGAGACCTTGTAGACCTTCGAGAAATCACTTTGGTTGACCGCGACGCCCAGGCACCCGCGCGAATCGTCGTGAAACGCCATTAACCGTCAGCGAATTTGCGAACATCTCGTCGTCGATTTCAGATCGGCCCTAACTAGGTCAACGCAACACGCCGAGCAGGTACAAGATCAGCGCGATGACCAGGATCGTGCCAACGACCCCCAGGCCCCCGCCTGCACCCCATTTCGAATACCCGTAATAGCCGCCGCCCCCGCCGAACAACAACAGCAGAATGATAATTAGCAATAGCATTGAACGTCTCCT
Source organism: Candidatus Acidiferrales bacterium (assembly GCA_031296075.1). Classification (GTDB taxonomy): domain Bacteria; phylum Acidobacteriota; class Terriglobia; order Acidiferrales; family UBA7541; genus Palsa-295. The sequence goes on along the minus strand of JARLGK010000009.1, from coordinate 425 downwards.
GTCCGTCTTGCGACTGGGTTCCCAAGCAAGCTTGGCTCGAACCGACACTGGCCGAGCTGAGGGCTCCGGCCAGTGTCGATCACATCACATTCGACGAAACGCTAGTTCAGATAAACCTCGACTGCGATTCGATCTCCGGGATAGCTGCGGTTGTACAGGTAATAGCCACCGTCGGAGTAGTCGATATACACGTCATCGTTGTCGTACCAATCGTCTGACCAGGATTCCGGCCACGGGTCAATGATGCTGAACCAAAAACCGTCATACTGAAATCGGGGAAACCCTCCAACCACTACCACGGGATAGCTGTAGATGCGGAACCAGTGATCCCGACCGAAGTGGCCACGATATCGGTCGTCCGGAATCCGGTAGCCATGGTAGCCGCCGCGTTGCTGCCAATCGCGGTGCTCGGACTGCCAGTTGTG
>JARLGK010000089.1 GCA_031296075.1 Candidatus Acidiferrales bacterium | reverse complement strand
GCGAAGGCCTCTCGCCTTTGTTTTCAACGAGATTGGCCAAAATTTGTTCGACAGCGTGTGTCGAGTAATTTTGGAGCTGCGGCGGCCGTTTGCGCCAATCTGTCGCCGACTTCGTGCTTTTCGCATCGCGATTCTCCGTCGGTCGCTTTGAACTGGAACGGCATTTCGCGTCCGTTCAACGCCCGGGCCAAAAGTGCCCTCGACTCACGCTAGCACGGAAGAGGTTTGGAAAAGTCAAGCGACGCCTGTGGACTTTGGCTGAAGGAACGTGGAATGCACGGAATCGGCGCGAACAAGGCAGGCCATCGAGGACGGCATCCTCTCAAGAGTCAGTTGGCGAGAGACTAGGCTCGTTTCGCCCTTGTATCCGCCACGCGAATGATCAGGCGCTTGCCCAATGCCTTGGCTGCCCGCGCGATCGTATCGAGAGTCACGGAGACATTCCGAGGGTCGAGCAAGCGATCCAGCTGCGACCGGCTCGTGCGGAGCTGCTTCGCCATCGATTGTTTGGTCTTTTGCTGTTCTTGCATGGCCTGGGTGAGCTGCCAAGCCAGCACCCGCTTGATAGCGACAGCTTCGATTTCTTGCCGGATTCCGTGCTCGTCAAGAAAACTGTCAAACGTCGAACCGTTATGATTGGTTTTCTTGCGATTTTTTCTCACTTTCATTCGAGTCCCCTTTGATGCTTATTCTTATTGTTCCGTGCGAGATCCAGGTCTTGATCCGGGGTCTTTTGCGTTTTCTTGATAAATCCATGCAGCAAGACCATTCGACCTTGCTTGTCGATATAGAAAAGCACTCGGGCGATGCGGTTCTGCGCCAGCTTGGTCCGCACCTCGCAAAGGCCGTCGCGCAAAGTTCTACAAACAGGCATCCCAATCGGCCAGCCGAACTCAACCGTCTTGATGTCCTCGCCGATTCGCTTGCGATCGTCGGCTGACGGCAGGCCTTTCAGCCAGTCCCGCACGGGCTCTCCGCCAGCGTCCGTGCGGAAGAAAATCGCGGGGACACGCTTACCAACATTTTGAAGCTTTGCGTGCGCGGCGCCGGCCTTCTTGCCCACGGATTAAGTGTACCTTATAGGGTACACATCGGCAAATGCGGCACTCCCTGCAGAGCTCGGCTGAGCCGAAAGATCCCTACGATTCGCGAATGCGGAGGACGCGTGGGGAAGGATTTGGCGCGTAGATGTCGTCAACGAGGGCGGCGCGACGCTCGAGAATGGTGCGCTGGTTCAGCGAGCCTTTGTCGGTGATTTCGCCGGCGTCGAGCGCGGGCGGTTCCTCGAGGATGATTGTCCGCTCGACGCGATTGGAATTGCCGGTGGCCTGCGCGGCGAAGGATTCGAGTAGCGCCGTAAACTTCGAGGCCACCGCTTCGCTTCGCAGGACCTCGGCCACCGAAGCCCCGGCGGGCAGCGCGGACGCGAGCGTGCGGCACGCTTCGAGATTCGGCACCAGCAACATTCCCAGGAAATTCCGATCGTGTCCGGAGATCACCGCGTCGATCACGTACGGCGCGAACCAGTGAATGACGCGGCTGCGAAGTGGCCCCACGTTAACAAACGTGCCCGACGCCAATTTGAAATCCTCGGCGAAGCGGCCGTCGAACAACAGGCCCTTGTTGACGTTCTCGGGATCCACGAATCGCACGGCGTCACCGAATTTGTAGTAGCCCTCCTCGTCGAAGGCGTTGCGCGTGAGTTCCGGATCGCGCCAGTAGCCGGGCGTGACATTCGGGCCTTTCACCAGAATTTCCATTTTGTCGCCATGGGGCACGACCTTGGCCTCGACGCCCGGCATGGGAATTCCGATGACGCCCGCGCGCTCGCAATCCCACGTGCACTGCAAGGCCATCGGCGCCGTTTCGGTGGCGCCCAGGCCCGTGGCGATCAGGACGCGTTCGCCGCACACCTCCATCATGAATTTTCGGTACGCGTCCCACAACGGCTGCGACAGCGCCGCGCCGGCATAGAACATGAATTTGAGCTGGCTAAAAAAATTCTCGCGCAGCCGCGCGTCGTCGCGAAAGTACCCGAGCAGGAGGTCGTAACCGCGCGGCATGTTGAAGTAGACGGTCGGGGCGATTTCGCGCAAGTTGCGGACGGTCTCCGTGATGCCGTGAGTCGTCGGACGGCCGTCGTCGATGTAGAGAGTGCCGCCGTTGTACAGCGTCATGCCGGTGTTGTGGTTGCCGCCCGCGGTGTGATTCCAGGGCATCCAGTCGACGACGATGGGTGGCGCCTCGGCCAAGAACCTGAATCCCTGCAAAATCATCTGCTGATTGCTGCAGATCATGCGGTGGGTGTTGATGACCGCCTTCGGAAGTCCCGTTGAGCCCGAAGAAAAAATAAATTTGGCGACGTCGTCCGGCCGGATGGCTGCGTGCGCCGCGTCAACGGCCGCAGTGGGAATCGTGGCGGCAAGATCGTCGAACCACGCGGACTTGCGCCCGGAAATACGTTCCTCGGCGAATACACCTTCAATATCTGGATCAACGGCCGTTTCGAGGGCGCGGCGATACCGCTCGCCGCTGGAGACGAACACCATTCCGGGCCGCAAGATCCTCATGACGTGGTTGAGCTTGGCGAAATCGGTCGAGACGAGCGAATAGGCGGGCGCGATCGAAGCAGTGGGAACTCCCACGTGCTGGCCGGCAAACATGAGCAGCAGATGTTCGAGATCATTGTCCGACAGGATCGCGACCGGCCGTTCGACAGAAAGGCCGCGGTCGAGGAAGGCCTGCCCGAGGCTTCGCACTTTTCTGAGCGCTTCCGCGTAAGTCAGAAAGCGCCACGGTCCGCCGGCGCGCCTTTTGGCGGCGAGCGCGCGATCCGGCGCCACACGTGCAAAGTAAATCAGCCGCTCGGTGAGGACCCTTGGGTAGTCTTCCAGAGGCTCGTCGGGACGGATGATGAACGCGCCATCCGGGCGGCGCTCCATGGAGGCGCCGGAGGTGCGCAGATGAACCGCGCGTATTTTATCCACGGCGGCTTTCATGGCGCACACCAAATGGTCCTACCGCGCGTGCGATTGCTCTTCGCGAGGGCGGTGCTCGTAAGAGCACAGACATGAGTGTCTGTGCCACCAAAACCGGACACCGGCGCTGCGAGGCGGTCGCGGGAACACAGACAGGATGGTTTGTGCCACCAGGAATCAGGAGGCTTTCGCACGGCCTGGCGCGGGCGATTTTTCGTCATAGAGCTTGAAGATGGAGCCATTGCCTTCATGGATGACGGATCCGACGTCCTCGCGGAACAGCATCAGCGGCGTATGATCGCCTCGCGGGACCAGAAATGCAACCCAGCCTTCCGCGGAATCCCTGGAGCGAAGCGTGGCATGGAGCGCAGGCTTGAGCGGCCCGGCGAGGACGGCCGAGGCGTATGGTTTACCGTCCACCGACATCGCGGTGAATTGCGCTTGGTCGAGCGCATAGCTGTAATGCTCCGGGCTGGTCCTGGCAGAAAATTCAAAACGCACGCGAGCGAGCAGATATTCCATGGCCGCCGGCGGTGACATATTCTTGGGACTCGCGGCCTTGACCATCTGCCAGGCTTCTTCTCCGCGTACGATTTCGGCAACCGTGATTTTCGCGTCGTAGAGTTCGTCGCCGTTGTACGGGTCACCGAAGACGATAATCGCGCGGAGCGGCGTGCCGACAGCGGTGGCGTAGGAACTCGCGGGGCGGGGTTCGCGAGTTTGGCCGGACAGGGATCCCGCAGGCGCGGACGCGAGCGTCAGGGCGACCATCGAGATCCGCAAGGCGATAAGGGTTGTGCGCGGGTGCACGGAGAATTGGATGCGCAAAGGATAAGCCGCGAGCTAGCGGCCAAATGCACCAGGGCTAAAGCCCTGTTTTATTCAGTTCGTTTTGCGCGGGACTGAAGTCCCGCGCTTCCACCCAAAACCGGGCCGAAAGGCCTCGGGCGTTTCCGACAGGAAACGTCGGAAACACCTGAGCTACATAAAACCCGGCGTCGTGAAATTTCACTGCTAATTCTTTTGCGGCGCGTCCGAATGCGGGCCGGCACCTGTAGGCACCGGAGCCGGTGGAGCGGCTGGAGCACTTGACGCCGGACCGGGCATCGGCTCTTTGGCATCGAGCGCGAACGTGTACATGCGCCCGTGGCCGCTGCGTCCCGCGAGGATCGATACGTACTGTCTTCCGTCGATCATGTAGGTCGCGGGATTGGCCATTCCCGGTTGCAGCTTCACGGACCAGAGTTTTTCGCCCTTGTCCGCGCTGACCGCAACGAATTCACCGCCGTCGGTGGCCGCGAAGACGAGCCCGCCCGCGGTGGTCACTGTGCCGGAGCCATTCATTTGCTTCACGCGCCAGCGCTCGGTTTGCGTGACCGGATCCCAGGCGACCAGCGATCCTCCCGGGGGCGGCGGCAACTGCGCGGCCTGTCCCTGAGGTGCCGGCGGCGGACGGAAGACGATGCCCCAGCTGTAGACGCCGACTTCCGGCTTGAAGTCTTTGGTGGCGATGTAGTGGAAATCGCTATCGAGAGCCGGAAGATAAACGAGGCCTGTGTTCGGATTGTACGACATAGCCTGCCAGGCGTGACCACCCGCTGGACCGGGCGAAACGACCCGCTCTTCCTGGTCGTAGCGCATGTTCGGCGCTTCGATCGGCGCTCCGGTCTTGGGATCGAGTCCGGTTGCCCAAGTGACCTTTACATACGGCTTGCCGGAGATGAATTCGCCGGTCTTGCGGTCGAGGACGTAGAAGAAGCCATTCTTCGGCGCCTGCATAATGACCTTGCGAACTTTTCCGTTGATCTTGATGTCGGCGAGGGTCATGCCCTGCGTGGCGTCGTAGTCCCATTCGTCCGCGGGAGTGGTCTGGAAATGCCAGACGTAGGCCCCAGTTTCCGGCTTGAGGGCGATGATGGAGCAGACGTAGAGGTTGGCGCCGCCTTGCGGGCTGCGATACTTGCCGACCCACGGGCCGCCCTGCGAGGTTCCAATGTAGAGCAGGTCGAGATCGGGATCGTAGGAGATGCCGTCCCAGACCGTGCCGCCGCCGCCGAGTTTCCACCATTCCCCAGTCCAGGTCTTGGCCGCGGTTTCCATGGCTTTGTTCTCAAACGGCTTGGAGGGATCGCCCGGAACGGTGTAGAAGCGCCAGACGAGTTTTCCGGTTTCCGCGTCGTACGCGGAAACGAAGCCGCGCGCGGAGTATTCACCGCCGGCATTGCCGATGATGACTTTTCCTCCGGCGATAATGGGAGCGCCGGTGACGCTGTAGTCGGCGCCCATGTCAGCGGTCTGCACGGACCAGACCTCCTTGCCGGTCTTCGCGTCGAGAGCAACGAGCTTGGCCTCGAGGGTGCCGACGTAAATCTTGCCGTTGTAGAGCGCCACGCCGCGATTGGCCGGGCCGCAGCAAACGCTCGGGCCGGTGCGGACCTTATCGGGCTTGCCCACGGACCCTGCGGGGAAATTCTGGCGGGGAATCTTCGGGTCCCAGCGCCAGATTTCCTTACCGGTCTTCGCGTCGAGCGCGTAGACGATGCTCCACGGCGCGGTGCCGTACAGGATTCCGTCCCAGACGATGGGAGTCGTCTCCACGGTTCCGAACGTGCCATTAATGTCGTAGGACCAGGCGAGGCCGAGCCGGCTGGCATTCGTCGTATCGATCTGCTTGAGTGGGCTGTAGCGGTTGTCGCCCAGATCGTGGCCATTGGTGAGCCAATCGCCGCCGTTCTTGGCGGCGTTTTTTAGCGCCTTATCGTCGACGGGCTTGGACTGCTGCGCCGCCGCCGCACAAACTACGACTGCCGCCATCGCGAAGGCGAGAAACCACTTCATTCTGTGTGATCTGCACATTTTGGAGACTTCCCCCGGTTGCGAGTTCTAAGCCGCGTGCTGGGCACACAGCGAGATGTATCTATTGACGCTAACTGAATTCAGTACGTTTCAGCCCCACCCAAAATTACGCTTACGTATCGACAATCACGCCCATTTGTCGATCGAGATGCTCACACGATAACTCATGTTCGCGACCATGTGATAGGGATTCGTTTGCCCGCCGATGACGACGAAGTTGTACGCATCGGCGCGCTGGTAATACGGGATCATGGCGTCATCCGGAGTCTTCGGGTCGGGAACCCAGCGGTTGGCAAACAGAGTGGACCGCGCGTTTTTCGCCGAGATCAGCGAATTTTTCTGGAGCCAGTCGGCGAGCTGTTCTTTCGTTTTGTATCCGAGCTCGACCAGGCCCTGGGCCACCAGCGGGTCGCATACGATCAACGCGCCGAAAAGAGGGCCGAAGGGGATGCAGTTGTAGGCGATGGCCTCGTGATACTGCGGCACCGGCTTGACGCCGAGACCGATGCCGCCCTGACCCTGCGAAATGCTGAAGCCGACGAACACGCTCACCACGTTTTCCTCGGCCTTGAAACCCTTCTGCACATGGAGCGGAGTCCACGGGCTGTCCTTCTCGTTTTCGGGAAGGATGAGGTTGTTGTAGTTCACGCCGTTCCCAAGCGTGCCGAGATACGTCTGACCTGGTATGCCCGAGTTGGAGAGGTTTCTCGAGAGCATCGTCCAGGCGCGGCCGATCGCCGCGTTGGGCTGCGCGAACGGGCCCATCGCGCCGATTCCGTAATTCATGTTGAGCTTGTCGCGAATCGGGCCGTTGATCACCGCCGCGGTGGCGAAAGAATTGGTGGAGCTGGAAAGGGAAGTGAGCCCGGTTTCCGCGATCGCCAAAATGGTGGGCAGATATTCGGGCCTTGCTCCGGCCATCACGGCATTGATGGCCACCTGCCGCACGTTGAACGTCCATTCCGGATACGAGCCGCGCGCCGGCGCCATTTTGCCGACCACTTCATCGGGCTTGTGGCTGGTGCCTTTGAGCATTTCCGCGAGCTTCTCTTCGGTCGGGATGACGATCTGCATGAAATCCGTCATTCCGTTGTCGAGATAATATTGCTGCAGATTTTCGGCCGTGTCCGTGTAGGTGGCAGGTCCCATGGAAATGTTAACCGTACCCGTCTTTTGCTCGTCGGCCGTGAGCGGTTGAGTGAGCGCGTCGGTGACTTCCTTCATCAACGGCTTGCCGCTGACCGGATCGTTTCCTTCGAGATAGGCGTACATTTCCGCGTCGGTTTTGCCCCACACCGGATGCGGCGTGAAGCAGATGCGCTCGAGCGGCATGCCACGCGAGGCGGCGTTGGATTTCGCCAGGTCCTTGAACGCGATGGTGACCATCGGAGCGGTCGGGAAACCCATCTGTTCAAACTTTACGCAGTGACCAACGGTCGCTGGGGTGCAGGTGCTTCAATGGCCGATGGCCATGATGACGGCGTTGCCCTTGGACTTTATCTCCGCGTTAAGCTTGGGGTCGTCATCGGCGAACGCGCCGGCTTTCAGGCGGTACACGGTGGTGACGCTGGGCATATTTTTCTTGAACCAGTTCCCCACTTGATCCAGAAAGTGGTCCGCGCCGGGGAATCCGTCGGACACGAGGAAGATTGTCTTGCCGTCCAAGCTGCTCAGCCGCGGCGCCATCGGTACGAGTTGCACCGGAGGCGCGACGCCCTTGGGATTGAGGCCCGTGAGTTTGACCGGGCCGGCCGCAGTCTTCGCGGCCTTTTCCTTGGCCTCCGCGCTCGCGCCGGCCAGCAGAGCAGGCGACATTCCGAGCAGCGACAATATTTTTCGCCTATTCATTTTCATGGGCGCACCCGGATTCCCTCGCCAATGCCCTTATTTATAGTCCGGTTAGCATCGGGATTGCAATTCGCGTTCACTTACGTCCATTTATCAATCGAGACGCTGACGCCGTAGCTGAGGCATCCGCCCTGGAAGAACGCGTTGGTTTGCCCGCCGACGACGACCACGTTGATGTCGTTCAAGTGCGGCCAGCGCGGGATCACCGCGTCGTCCGGCATTTTGTACCACGTCGCGTAGGGCTCGAGCCCGTTCAGCGCGCGCGGGTAGTCGAAGCCGTAGGCGAAATCGCGACTCTTGTAATCCTTCACCGTCTGCGTGGTATTTTTGTACAGCCAGTCGATCAATTTTTCCTTGGTATCGTAGCCGCGCGCGTACAGGCTCACCGCGATCAATGGATCGGCCACCACCAGCCCACCGAAAAATCCTGTGAACACGCTGAAGAGGTCGCTGAACTGTTCCTCGTACTTCGGCGTATCCGTGCTGGTACCTCGCGCGCCTTGCCCCGGCACGATCCCCAGCCCGCGGAAAAGGCTGACGACATTTTCTCCCGCCTTAAAACCCTTCTGCACGTGGAAAGGAACCCACGGACTCGCGGCTTCGTTTTCGGCGATCACCAGATTGTTGTAATTCAGGTTGTTTCCCTGCGAGCCCATATAGGTATCGCCGGGCACGCCGCCGTTCGCGAGATTCTTCGTTAGCAGCGTCCAGGCCCTGCCGATCGCGGCATTCGGCTGCGCGAACGGGCCGAGCGCGCCGATGCCGTAGTTCATGTTCAGCTTGTCGCGGATCGGTCCGTTGATCACGGCCGCGTAGGCGAACGAATTTGTCGAGCTCATTAGCGACGGCGTCCCCGACGACGCAATGGCCAGAATGGTTGGAAAATATTCGGGCTTGCATCCCGCCATCACCGCGTTGATGGCCACCTGCTTCACCGTATATTCCCACGGCGGATACGCGCCCGCCGCCATCTTGCCGACCACTTCATCGGGCTTGTGGCTCGTGCCTGCCAGCATCTCGTCGACCATCTCATCGGTCGGAAGGAAAATCGGCAGGAAGTCGGTCATGCCGTTGTCGGCGTAGAACTGCTGCAGGTTCCGGGGCGTGTCCGGGCCGTACCTTTCCGGCCCGACGTTTACGTGCACCATTCCCGTCTTCATCTCTTCGGCCGTGAGCGGCAGCGTGAGATCGTCAACAATTTCCTTCATCATCGGCTTGCCGCTGATGGGATCGTTGCCCTCGACGTAGGCGCGCAACTCCTCGGGAGTTTTGGTGGCGACGGGATGCGGCGTGAACGTAATCCGCAGATGGGGCATGCCGCGCTTGGCAACGTTCAGGATCGCGAGATCCTTGAACGCGCGCGTGACCAGAGGAGTGGTGGGGACGCCGAGCTTTTCAACGCTTATGCAGTGACCGACGGTCGCTGGCGTGCACGTGCTTCAATGTCCGATGGCCATGATCGCCGCATGGCCTTTGTCCTTGATCTCTTTCCACAGCGCCGGATCGTCTTCCGCGTAGGGGCCGGCTTTTCTCTTGAACACGACGGTGACGCTGGGCATGTTTCGGTTGAACCAAAGCTGAATCTGGTTCAGCAGAAATCCGCCGCCCTCGAATCCCGTGTCCACCAGGTAGACGGTTTTGCCGTCCAGGCTGCCGAGCCGCGGCGCCATGGCGAGCAGTTGGATCGGCGGCGGCGTCCCTTTCGGGTTCAGCGTCTCGACTTTGCCGTCGCCGGACGCGGCCTTTGCGGTCTTGGCCTTGGGCTGCTGGCCCTCCACGCGCGCGCTGGCCAGAAGCGCCGGAGACATTCCCAGTAGCGACAATAATTTTCGTCTGTTCATGATTTGCGTCTCCTGTGCGCCGCGGTGGAACGCCCGGTGGAATCGCGGGAATTCATCTGCGGCGGATGTTAGCCACGCGGTTCGGCCAAGTCAAGGACATGCCAAGAAAATGCCCGCTGGCGATGAGACCTTACGACTTGGTCGGCGCTATACTTCGCGCGAACAATCCGCGGGAACAGCGGAGGGTGAGCGTGTGAAATTGCGCAAGCGCTGGACGGCGGTCATCGCCTTGATGGCCACATGCGCGTTCGTCTGCGTGGCCACAGCCCAGAATCAAAATGAAAGTAGAGCAGCGCAGCAGAGGCACGAGGCTCCTCCGTATTGGGCCTACGCCGTTGATCCACCGGCTGCCGCATCGAATGCCCCGGCCAAACCCGTCGACGATACTCGACGGCACGTGCCGGGAAGCACGGCGGCATTCACCCTCGCGCAAATTGGCGACCTCTTCACGCCGCCGGATTGGCATCCCGCCGGTCATCCCGCGATGCCGGACATCGTGGCGCACGGCAGAAAGCCGGACGTTTTCGCCTGCGGCTACTGCCACCTCCCGAATGGCCAGGGCCGTCCCGAGAATTCGAGCCTGGCGGGATTGCCCGCGGGATACATCGCTCAGCAGATGGCGGATTTCAAGAGCGGCATGCGCAAAAGCTCGGAACCCAGGCAGCGGCCGATTGCCATGATGATTGCGGTTGCGACCAAGTCGAACGATCAGGAAATCCGCGCCGCCGCCGAATATTTCTCCGGACTAAAACCGATCCCTTGGATCCACGTGGTTGAAACGAAGACCGTTCCCCGGACGCGCGTTGCGGGCTGGATGCTGGTTCCCTCAGCCACAAGCGGTAGGGAGCCGATCGGTCACCGCATCATCGAGACAGCAGCGAACCTGGAGCAGGTCGAGCTGCGTAACGACGCATCCGGATTCGTTGCGTACGTGCCGGTCGGCAGCATCGAGAGGGGCGAGGCGCTGGTCACGAGCGGAGGCGCCAGCAAGACGATTCCGTGCGCCATCTGCCACGGCCCGGACCTCAAAGGCAAAGGTGACGTGCCGTCCATCGCGGGGCGGTCGCCGAGCTATGTTGTTCGGCAACTTTTCGACATTCAAAGCGGGGCCCGCAACGGAGCAGCCACGCAATTGATGAAGCCGACCGTCGCAAAGTTGACGCTGGACGACATGATCTCGATTGCCGCGTACGCGGCGTCGTTGCACCCGTGATCCGAAGCGAATCAGTTTTGCTCATCCGCTGATACGCGGTTGGCGTCGCTGTGATCGACGTGATACTCACGTGTTAAGAAATTGCCCGCGCGGATGGCAACCCCTGACCTTCTTTTTACCTCTTACATCCGATTGCAACGAAGTTGAACGACAGACGCACGCCTGATACGGGAGGCACGATGCAAAAGCCAGTCGTTTTGGTGGCTGCTTTCGCGGGGTTCTTGATGGCCACGTATTGGATGGCCCACGCGCAAAGCTCCGGGAACGAAACTGCGGCGCCGCAAATCATCGAAGTGTCGGCGAAAAAGTATGAATTTACTCCGGCTGAGATTCACGTCAAGGTAGGCGCAAGAGTTGAACTCAGAGTGCATTCGGAGGATGAGACCCATGGGCTGAAGCTGGTTGCCTTTCCTGAGGGTACCAAGGATAAAAGCAAGCCCGGATTGTTGTTCGGCCCGCCCGATCAAAACGGGAAAGTTACAAAAGGAGTGGACCAGGTGATTGATTTCGTGGCTCAGGAACCGGGCACGTATGACTTCAAATGCGCAAAGGTGTGCGGACTAAGCCACGGTAAAATGAAAGGCAAATTGATCGTTGAAGAGTAACTTCCTGTTTTGAGTGCGTGATGGTGGTTGTCCTAATTCACGGCTCGCAATGCGACCCATTCCTCGCTCGGACGCAAAGTTGCCACCGCTCCCACCCGCGTTCTATGTATAATTTTCATCTCGTCGTGCGAGATTTCAGCAACGGTACGAGCGCGTTCGTCGCAACCGCCAGAGGTGGGCATGCAAACTGAGCCAAACATGGATCTGGCGCATTTGGGCCATCTGGAATTGCTGACTCCGAAGCTGGAGGAGAGCCTGCGATTTTTCGTCAATGTGATGGGCATGACCGAGAGCGGCCGGGAAGGCGACTCGGTTTACCTGCGCGCATACGACGACTATGAACGCCACTCGCTGAAGCTCACCGCGTCGAAATTGCCAGGCATGGGCCACGTGGCCTATCGCACGCGGAGCCCGCAGGCGCTCGAACGGCGCGTGGCGGCGTTGAAAGGGTCGGGATTCGATATCGGCTGGAACGATGGCGACCTCGCGCACGGTCCGGCGTTTGTCTGCCAGGACCCGGACGGCCACAAGATCGAGCTGTACTACGAAACGCAGTGGTATCAGCCGCCGCCGGAGCTGCGGCCGGCATTGAAGAATCAGGCGCAGCGGTTTCCGGCGCGCGGCGTGAATGTGCGGCGGCTCGATCACTGGAACGGGCTGGCCGTGGACATCGAAGGCAACCGCGCGTTTTTCGAAAAACATCTCGGCTTCCGCTTGACCGAGCAGATCGTGCTCGATAGCGGGGTCGAAGCCGCGATGTGGATGACCTGCACGAACAAGAGCTACGATTTCGCCTACTCGAAGGATCACACCGGCGTCCGCGGACGATTTCACCACATCACGTACGCGGTGAACAGCCGCGAAGAAGTGCTGATCGCGGCGGACATTTTCCTTGAGAACGGCGTCCACATCGAGACGGGTCCGCACAAGCACGCCATCCAGCAGACTTTCTTCTTGTACGTGTACGAGCCGGGCGGCAACCGCGTGGAAGTCGCCAACGCCGGTGCGCGATTGATTTTGGCGCCGGACTGGAAGCCCATTCGCTGGACCGAGGCCGAGCGCAAGAAAGGCCAGGCCTGGGGCCTCAAGACGATTGAGTCGTTCCACACCTACGGCACGCCTGTAGTGGAAGTGGCCGTCAAGAAATGAAGCCACACCACTCATAACCCCGTGCCCACGCCTCTTCTATTTCTTCCGGGACTCGCCTGCGATGCCGATGTGTGGCAGGACCAGGTACGCGCGTTTTCCAAATTCACCACGGTCCGCGTCGCGGACTATGGACTGAGCGACTCCATCGAAAAAATGGCGCGGGTGGCGATCGACGGCGCGCCGGAGCGCTTCGTCGTTGCGGGACATTCGATGGGCGGGCGCGTGGCATTCGAGATCGCGCGGAGCGCGCCCGAGCGTATCGCAGGGATTGCGCTGCTCGATACGGCCTATCGCGCTTTCGCCGGTGGGGAAGCGGGCGAGCGCGAAACGGCGGCGCGGTCTGCGCTTCTGGAATTGGCGCGGACCAAAGGGATGCGCGCGATGGCGGAATACTGGATGAAGGGCATCGTTCATCCCGATCGGCTCGCGGACAAAGTGTTGACGGGCGCGATCGTCGAAATGATGGGGCGCAAGTCGCCGGAGATTTTCGCCGCGCAGATCAAGGCGCTGCTTGGACGACCCAATGCTACGCCCGTACTCCCGGCCATCCGATGTCCCACGCTGGTTTTGTGCGGTCGCGAAGATACGTGGAGTCCGCTCGCGGTGCATCGCCAGATGGTCACCATGATTCCGGGATCGAAGCTCGCGGTGATCGAGCACTGCGGACACATGGCGCCGATGGAACGCCCGGCAGACGTCACCGCCGCCCTCTCAGCTTGGTTTTCCGGCCTCTCCTAAGCGCATGAGCACCCGCGCGCCGGGCACAGCCATTGGCGTCATTGTCCTCCCGCCTAAATCGGGTGTGGCTACGAGGCTCGCGCGATATGAAACGGCGCGCAAACTCTGAACTCTTCACTCTTTTCACCGCGTTCGCGCATTGACGCAGCCTTCCCGCCCTTCTAAAATCCCAACTCGAGATCACAGACTATGATTATCGATTCTCACCAGCACTTCGTCCGCCTTGCCCGTCACCCGGAAGTGGAGGGCTTTCGCCAAGCGCAGCTTTCCGGAAAGAATCCCGATGTCCTCCCCGACATCTCGGATGCCGACGTTAAGAAGAGTCTGGAACAGGTAGTCAGCTTGATGGATTCGCGCGGCATCGATGTTGCGTTCGCCTCTCCCCGAGCAAAAGCCATGGCGACCCATGAAGGTATCGCGGAACAGAACGCCATCTGGGCCGATCTCAACAACGGCCTTATCCTTCGCGCCTGTCAGTTGAATCCAGGCCGCTTCGCGCCGGTCGGCATGCTCGGACAACATCCTTCGTGTCCATCCGAGCAGGTGGCGAAACAGATCGAGCGTTGGACCAAGGAAGGTTTCATAGCGTTCAATCTTGATCCCGACGGCACCGGCGGCCGCTGGCAAAACCAGCCCTTCACCGGAAAGCACAATTATCCGGTTTTCGAGGCGGCGCAGGGGCTGGACGTGCCGCTCGTACTCCACGGCAGCGAATCGATCAATAAGAACTTCCCGCATACGGCGGTCCAATATCTGGTCGCCGATATTACGGGTTTCGTGCAACTCATGATCGCGAAGGATCTGTTCCGGGATTTTCCGCGCCTGCGCTTTCTGATTCCGCATGGCGGCGGCGCGTTGCCGTGCCAGATCGGGCGTTGGAGGGCGATCGCGAAGTTTAACAGCTGGGCGAGCCCGGACGAGATCCTCGGCGACGGCCACGTGTTCGTCGATACGTGCATCTACAACGACCTGAACATGCAGATGCTCTTCGACGCTGTCCCGGTCGACAACATCCTATTCGGCTCGGAATGCGACGGTGCGTTCCCCGGCGTGGTCAATGACGAGACGCACGACCATTACGACAATACGCGGCGCTATGTTGACGATTCGAAGCTGAACGCAGGCGACAAGGCCCGGATCTATGCGGTCAACGCGCGGCGCGTTTATCCGCGTGCGAGCCGCTGGATTCAAGCGTAGCGGAGTTTAGGCAGGCGCGGAATCTGGAGTTCCGGGCGCCCTGTGATTTGTGCAACCATTGACGCCGCGCTTCCGCACCCCCTAGAATTCCAGGCCGAGTCTTAGGAAAGGTGCCTTTGTGGCCCATAAGAAGAAAACGGCAAGGGTGGTCAAGAAAATCCAGTACGGCGAGGCGTATCAGCGCACCTTCCCGCATGTTACCGAGGAGCTATCATGAGCAAGCCAGTGGTTGTGCGGCAGGTGGAACTGCCGCCCGCGGATGCCGTCGCGGCACTTGAAAAATACGGCGTCTCGACGGTGCACGAAGCGCAGGGGCGCAACGGATTGCTGGCGTCGTACATGCGGCCGATTTATCCGGGCGCGGCCATCGCCGGCCCTGCGGTTACGGTGTCGCTGCCGCCGGGCGACAATCTGATGATCCACGTGGCCGTCGAAGTGTGCACGCCGGGGAGCATTCTGGTGGTCGCGCCGACGTCGTTTTGCACCGACGGGTATTTCGGCGAGCTGCTGGCGACTTCGCTGCGCGCGCGCGGCGTCAAGGGACTGATCATCGAAGCGGGATGCCGCGACGTTGCTCCTTTGACGGAAATGAAGTTTCCGATTTGGAGCCGCGCGGTGAGTTCGCAGGGAACGGTGAAGGCCACGCTCGGCTCGGTGAACGTGCCGATCGTGTGCGCGGGCGCAGCGATCGATCCCGGCGACGTGATCGTCGCGGACGACGACGGCGTGGTAGTTGTGAAACGCGCCGACGCGGCCGCAGTTGCCGCTGCATCGAAGCAGCGCATCGACAAGGAAGATCTCGTTCGGGCGCGGCTCGCCAAAGGCGAACTCGGCCTGGACATCTATAACTTGCGGCCGAAGCTCAAAGAACTGGGCCTCGAATATCGGTAATCAAACGCGCGGGGTTGACCATGACCGAATTCAGCCAGGCGGAAATGCGCAATGTCGAAGCAGCCTGTTACGCGCTGTGCGCCGAGTACGCCGAGATCATTGACACCCAGGACTACGCGCGGCTCGCAGAAGTTTTCGCCGATGACGCTACTTTCACGTTGCCGATCGGCGCCAAAGAACCGATTTGCGGCGCGGATAAGATCGTTGCGATGTTTCAGTCCCGGCCGCGCAATCGGCTGACGCACCATTTGACCAGCAATTTTCGTGTGCGCATGGAAACGATGGACACCGCCGTCGGTACCTGCCGCGTTCTGCTGTTCACCTCGGACATCTCCGAGCCGGAAACTCCGGAGGGGAGAAAGGCCGCGAGCAAGCAATTGATGGGCACCTACAGGGACCGTTACGTGCGCACGAAAGACGGATGGCGTTTCGCCGAGCGCCTCGGCGGAATCACGTTTCATACTTAGGAAACTTCGATGGCCAGCGAACCGATTCAGCACATTGCCATCGTCGGCTTCGGCGAAGCCGGCGGCATCTTCGGGAAAGATCTCGCGGCGCGCGGCCTGGACGTCTCGACCTTCGACATTTTGTTGCATTCGAACGATGCCCGCGAAGCGATGCTCGCGAAGGCGCGTGAGTCCAAAGTGCGGGCTGCTGAGAGCCTGAGCGATTGCGTGCGTGAAGCGGAACTGGTGATTTCCGCGGTGACCGCGTCGTCCGCGCTCGACGTCGCGAAGGATACCTCGCGCCTGCTCCACTCGGGGCAGACTTTTCTGGACATCAATTCCGTCTCGCCGGGCACGAAGCGCAAAATGGCCGGCCATTTCGAGAAAACGCAGGCGCATTTTGTCGAAGCGGCGGTGATGGCCGCGGTGCCGCCGCAGCGATTGAAAGTCCCCATGCTTCTGGGCGGAATCCACGCGGCTGGGCTTGCTGCGCGCATGCCGTCCATTGGAATGAACGCCAGCGTCGCGAGCGATCGGATCGGCGTCGCGTCCGCCGTAAAAATGTGCCGCAGCGTGGTGTTCAAGGGTCTCGAGGCATTGGCTGTTGAATCCATGTTCGCTGCGCGCCGCCACGGCGCGGAAGACGCCGTGCTCGCGTCGCTCGCCGCGACGTTTCCGGAAATGGGATGGAACGGCAAGCTCCCGGACTATCTCATCAGCCGCGTCGCGGAACACGGCAAGCGGCGCGCCGCGGAGATGCGCGAGGCGGCGCAGGCGCTTCGCGATGTCGGCATTGATCCGCTGATGGCGGAAGCGACGGCCGAGCGCCAGGATTCGCTCGTCAGGGAGATCGCCAGCCAGAATCCTGGATCGCACGCGGGGAAGCCGTTTTCGTGGCGCGAACTGGCCGACGCCCTCGACAAAGCCGCCCGCGCCTCGAAAAAATCCTGAAGCTTTCTCTGCGCTCTCTGCGTCTCTGCGGTGAAGCAGTTGATCTGTCTTTCGCTTTCTCTGTGGTCTCTGTGCCTTCTCAGTGCTCTCTGTGGTAAATCTTTTGACTTGCCCTTCGCCCCTAGAAAAAGAAAAACCGCTTCTTGCGCCGCGGCGTCGCGCCTTCGGAATTCTCCCAGCCGACGCCGTCGGCAAGCTCCGGGACCCACGGAATTGGCCGGTCCTCGAACGCCGCCAGCGGATTGTCCACCAGCAGCGCGCGAGCCACTTCCTCGCCGCGCGTTTTCGCCAGATGGTCGAACGTTTCCTTTAGGCGGAGCGGGCGAGACGTCGTGTTGTGCGCGTCGCTTGCGACGAAGTGCACCGCTCCCGCGTCGAGCCATTTCTGCGACATCTCCTGCGCGGCGCTGCCGAATCTCCCCAGCAACGATTGCGCCGTCACCTGCACGTAGCAGCCCTGCCGCAGCCATTTGAACAGGCGCTCGGGCTGCGCGCGGATCAGCGGGTTGCGCTCCGGGTGCGTGACGATCGGATGCAGCCCGGCGAGCTGCAGCTCGTGCAGGGCCTGGTCGAGCGACGGCGGAATCGAGAAGTCCGCGAATTCGACCAGGAGGTAGCTCTTCTGGTTGAGCGTGAACCGCGCGGCGTCGTGACGAATGTCCTGCAGGTTTTCAAAGCTGAGGTGGAAGTCGCAGCCTGTGGCCAGGATGAGCCGCCCCTCGAACCGTGCCTGAAGTTCATCCCGGCGCTGGCGTATCAATTCGGGAATGAAAAGGTGCTCCGGGCTGGCGTGCGGCGTCCCGATGACGTGCGTTACGCCGTCCTCGATGGCCATTTCTGCCATGGCGCAGGAGACATCGAAGGATGGGGAGCCGTCGTCAAGGCCCGGAAGTATGTGGCAATGAATGTCAACCATCAACGGGGCAGGATAGCGCACGCCGAAAGAGATGACAACGCATGATCGGTTAGGTGCGCTGGCCAAGTGCCCGAAAAAGTTGAAACGACAGGGTGGCGATTCGTGTCGATTAGAAATGGTGTTGGCATTGAACTGATTCGACTTAAGTCCATTTCTAATCGCCTGAGTGTCGATTAGAAAACCGAATGTGCCGGATGTTTCTGTTTCGGCGCGGGGAGCGCCGCCCGGCACCCGCGCGCTCTCTGCGCGGGAATTTGGGGTGGTTCGGCTTCGCTTTTTTCGAGATGTGACTGCGCAGCGCTCGATCTCCCAGGCTCGCTTGATCTCCCGAGCGCGATCGATCTCCCAGGCTCCACTTGCCGTGGACACTGGGAGCCCTGTTCGCGTTGCCTCGGGAGCCCTGCCCTGCGTCGACACTGGGAGCCCTACTTTGAAAAAGTGTGATACTTCGTCAGGGTGCGGATCGTTTGTTTTCAATGAGATGGGCCGGAAATGACTCGGCATGGTGTGACACTTCGTTTGGTGCGGATTCGGCGGACTCGCTGCGGACTTCGTCCTACGCGAGAGCCTCCGGCAGGGCGGTACAGGAACGGAAGGCACGATGTGATTGGCGGGATTGAAATCCCGCCCTACAAAACTAAGCGGCGGGTGGAGCGACACTTCGGCGGCGCTCCGTGCGAGCTGCCGCGTGGCCATCGTTGCTCCTTTGCCGGTGCGTCATTTTTCCGGGCCCGGACAATTTCGCCGGACCACGGAATTACGCTAACAAGTTTCGCGACGGAAAGAAGCTGGCCGAAAGTTTAGAAAAAGTACAGGTGACAAATCCACTGGTGCGCCAGTAACCGTCGGGTTGCGGCGGCGGTAACCTCTGCCTCTGCGTCCGATCATGATGCGTAGCTCCTTTCGGGCCGCGAGAGCTGGTGCAGGCCCTATCGGACGCTAGCAGGATGTCAAGGGGGATGGTGAATGTGCGCCTGTGGACTTTTGATTCAGGGCGAGGGATGAGGGGCGGGGAAAAATCCCCACCGTTCTCAGTGCGAAGGATGGGACACCCAGCGAATCAATCGCTATAGCTTGGGCCACTCGCCCGACGAAATTGAAACCACGCGAGTACTTCTGGGAGTTAACCACCCGCAATCGTCAACGGCTCACGTGTCCTCGAATTTTGTTTCGTGGTAAGCGATTGTCCAAACTGGCGCTCCGCCGCCGATCAACGCGACTCGAAATCGCGCGGCGTTCTCAGGCTTGCGTTCGTTTAGCGGAATCTCAGTGAGCGAAACACCGTGGAGCATGCGCGCCTGTAGCGCATGAGTGCAAAGCTCCTCAACGAAACAGCAGGCGCGATCTACGACATGAGCCACGAACTCAGTCACCGGCTGTCCGTCAACGAGCGGTTCAACAGCCCGTACTCCAGTTTCGGTTTGCTCATGCCGCACGCGCCCCAGCGACCACGTTCCATGTTCAAGGAGGCCATTGCGGATCGTAATCAGCCGTTCGCACCACCTCACGCGCGTCTCGGCTAAATAGTCGGCCAAAGCAGCATCAGTCAGCCGGAGTCTCGCGACTCCATTATTGAAGGCTGCTTTGCCCTGAAACAGAAATCCGATATTTGTGTCCAAAATCTTTAGGAGTCCCTTCATCCTTTCCTTGACGATTCGCGATGCAGTGTTAATAAGGCTCTCGACCTGCTTCTTCAGGTCAGTGTCAATTGATTCATCCACGTAGACATCGCCGTTCGTGATTCGAGCGATCTCTCCACACGCGACGGCGTCGCTGTGCGACGAATACAATTTCCTAATCGACTTGGAGGTTTCTCTGATGACTTCCAACCCCGACAAAACGCCATCGAACGACTCATCGAAACGATCCCTGAGTGATTTGTCAGCAATTGCCTGATCGCGCAGTAAGCAAATGCCGAGGAAAATTCTCGCGATGAAAGGAGAACTCGTTCCCTCGTCACCGCGCTTATTGATGACCAGCTTCGGTCTTTGATCCGGCTTAATGACGAGATTCGACTGCCGCGCCGTTCGGTTTGCCATTTCTTTGAATTGGTCCCGGGACATCGGAATTACGCCGGAAGTTTGTTCGCCCTGGAATCGGACGATCGGCTCGCTCATAGCGTCCTTGCCGGCAAAAACTAGAAACGCCTCGATTGGAAATCGCCCCTGCACGCGCACCACGCCTCCGTCTTGCCACGGCAGATATTGGACTTTTGCGAGTAGATTGCCTTGCCTGTCCTCCGCCCGAAAACTTAGCGGAAACAGGAACAGTTCGTCGAAGCGCATCGAGGTCGGAACCGGAACCAAATTACCCTTTAGGTTGAATTGGAAAGCCGCAACGGGCATCCCGGTGGTAGGCATGCCCTTCAGAATCTGCTGGTACGGCGGAGAACCTACTCCGGGCTGAAAAAAGTAGAGGTATGGAAAGAGGACCGCACACATCTTGTTCAGCGCGAATGCGGCGTGCGACCTTGCGAAAACGTGAACGTACATCGCGGCCCGGTAAGCGATGTCGCGAGCGGGCGGGAGAAAGTCGCCCAAGGGCTTGTAAGGAATCTGGCACGCAAGATTGACCGTGCCACGGGTGAGTACTACGACCATGTCCGTCCACACACGGTACGAATGTTCGGCGTTCAACCGCGAAGCTTCTTCGGCGAGCGTTTCAATGGGGATATCTGAATCCACTGCAAAAATGATGCCCATCGTTGCGTCGGCCACGGGAACGCCGTGTGATACCGTCGGGATCGAGCTCTTGGCGAGCGATTTGAGAGCGGCAATTTTTTCGTAGGACTGACGCAATTGCTGTAGTCCTAATTTTTGGTGAACGTCAATCGCACATGCGAGGTTGTCTGCCGGGACGCGCTCGATCCCATCCGGGGATGTGTAGATCATCGATTCGAATTCCAGCGATTCTGTGCCCGTTGAATCGAACGCCTTGCCGGGGGTGGCGCGATACGGCCAAGGGAGATGTTGGGCGAAAAAGACGTTTAGAAGCGCTGCAAGCCTTGAACCAGGGAGGCGAGAGTCGGCGACCATTTGCGACGCCGCAGACCTGATCTCTGCCGAAAGGGTGTCAGTGGCGGAGGACCATTTCGCCTTGGTGTCGTCGCCGTCGTCGCGCGTTTTGGCTGGCTCTGCCATCTGTACACCTTTCCCAAGGCGAAAGAATAAATGCCCTGATTAGTTCAGCTTATCACATGCCGCCTCAAGCGAAATAAAGCGGATCTCGACATCGAATTTGCGGGTGCGCAATTTCCGAACTCCTAGCCAGAAGCGGAAACGTGCTGCGGGTGAGACTGCGCAGCGGTAGGGCGCGTCGCGCCGGGCGTTTTATTGGCTCCCAGCCCTTCCGGGCTGGGCTATCGTCTGGCGCGCCTACGGCGCTTGCCCGAAAACGCCGAGATCCGCCAGCTGGCGGCGAGCGCTACGAAGGCAACGGCAGAGGGCAAAGGTGCCCGCCTGGAAGGCGAGGCGGCCGCTACAAAGTCACGCCTTTTTGTCCCAGAATTCCCGGAACAGCTTTACGGTGTCGGGGGAGTGTCCCGAGTAGTGATTGGTGGCGTAGGCAAAGATGGTGACGCCGCGGCGGGTCATGGGCTGGAGGTAGTCCACCCAGGTTTCTAGCTGGGCCGAGCGGTCAACAACCGTCTTGTCCCATGTTTTGGTGATTTGCTCGATGCCTTTGCGGTCGCCGAGCCCTCTTCCGCTCATCTTCATTCCGAGTGGATGTGGCCACGTGAAGGGCCGAACCGCCAACCCGAAGAGAATACTTGCTGCGGGTGAGGCTGCGCAGCGGTAGGGCGCGTCGCGCCGGACGTTTTTGGATTCCCAGCCCTCCGGGCTGGGCTATCGTCTGACGCGCCTCCTAACCCCGCCCTCCCGGGCGGGGCTAACGTCTGGCGCGCCTACGGCGCTGTGAGACGGCCGACCAAATTCTATCGCCCTGCCGGAGGCTTTCGCGCGCGCATTGTGCGTCCCGGCGCGACAGCCGGGAAGGTCGACGACCGCAGCGAATCCGAGAATTTCGCTTTGCCTTGCTTTGTGTTCCCGGCTCGTACTGCGCGCTCCGCGCGCGTTGCCGGGCGGCGCCAGTCGCGCCGAAAGAGAAAAACCAGGCAATCGGAACGCGCGTCGCGCATCTTCTTTCATGTCAAATTCCTTCGGGCTGGATTCATGGACGCCAGTGCCAGAGGATTCCGGGTATTGCGGTTGCGGCGACGAAGGGCGCACACTTGGTGGCGGCAGGTGGGGAATGACCGTCTCGGATTACAGATTCGAGCGAGGAGGATGCGCATGAGGAATCGACGATGGTTTGTTGTGGCAGCAGCGCTGTTGGTGAGCTTGTCGCTGGGCGCGCCGAGGATGACGCGGGCGCAAGACGATCGAGATCATCGCGACGATCACCGAGACGATCGGGATCATCGCGACGATCGAGATCACCACGATCACGACCGGTTCGACGATCACGATCGCGAAGGCGCGCGCGATTGGTACCGCGATCATCACGATTATTTTCGTCACAACGAGGGCCGGTACTGGCACAGGGAGTGGGAACCGAACATTCACGAAGGATTCGTGTTCACGCCGGATATGCGCAGAGGGATTCGGCCGGTGCCGCGTGAATTGCTGGTGCGATTGGGGCCGGCTCCGCGGGGGTATCGCTACGTCGTCATCGGGGACCACGTCGTCCTGGTGGACAACGGATGGCGGATTCACGACGTGCTGCATTTTGAGCTGAATTTCTAAACTGAGCGCGATTTGACAGTTTACGAGTGGTCAATTGGGCGGCGGGGTCAAGCGTCCCGCCGCCCAATTTCGTCAGGACCCGAACTTTTGGAATTGGCGCGGAGAAGCGGCGCGGCTTTCTAAGGGCTTTGGGTTCCTGCTATGCTTCGATTCGCGCCATTTGGCAATCCGGTGCAGCCGGGCAAGCCGACCTAGTCCGAAGCAAACACGGGGAAAACAAGGGGGAAGAGAGCGGATGGCAGCGGAGCGCAAGCCGGAATATTTTTCGGGGAAGGATTTACAGATCGGGATTATCGGCTGC
>JARLGK010000088.1 GCA_031296075.1 Candidatus Acidiferrales bacterium | reverse complement strand
GCCACGCGCCTCGACGCCGGCCACGCGAACAACGCGCTGCCGCAGACCGCGCGCGCCATCGTCAACTGTCGCATTCTGCCGGGACACACCGCCGAGGAAGTGCGGCTGAATCTGATTCAGGTGATGGCCGATCCAAAGATCGCCGTGCGCTACGTCAGCGACGCGGGCGAAGTTGCCGAGGCAGCTCCCAATCAACCGTCCGGCGCGCCCGTCGCGCTGCGACCGGAGGTGATGAAGCCGCTCGAAAGAATCGCGAAGGAGATGTGGCCCGGCGTTCCCGTGATACCCACGATGGCCACCGGCGCGTCCGACGGTGTGTTTACGAATGCCGCGGGCATGCCGACCTACGCGATCTCCGGCCTCGCCGTGGATTTCGACGACGTGCGCGCTCACGGGCGTGACGAGCGACTGCGCGTGGATTCGTTTTTCGGCGGCCTGGATTTCTACGACCGATTCTTGAAGGCGCTCACTTCGCAGCAATAGCTTTTATGCGCGATTTTCATGCCTGAGACGAACGCCCGATGAACTTGATCCCACGCATGCTGGTGAAGGCGTCCGAGAGCCGCTGGCTGCGCGAGCGTGCGCCGCGCTTCGGCTTCGTTCGCGCCGCCGCCGCGCGATTCATGCCCGGCGAAAAAGTAGAAGACGCGCTCGCAGCCGCTCGGCCGCTGGCCGAAAGCGGCATCTCCACGTTGCTGACGCAGCTCGGCGAAAATATTGCCGAGCGCTCCGAAGCGGAGCGCGTCACCGCGCGTTATCTCGATCTGCTCGATCGCGTCCGCGACGCGAATCTTCCAACGGAAGTTTCCGTCAAGCTGACGCAGCTGGGCCTCGATCTCGACCGCGAATTCTGTTTCGCGAATCTCGCAAAGCTGATCGAGCGTTCCCGCGCCGCATCGTCTCCCGCTGAACAAATGCTCTGGATTGACATGGAGCAGAGCGCGTACGTGGACCGCACGCTGGAACTTCACGCCCGCGCGCGCAAGGCCAATCGAAATGTCGGCGTGTGCGTGCAGGCGTATCTGCATCGCACGGTGAAAGACGTTGACGCGCTGATCGCGGTGGGCGCCGCCGTGCGGCTGGTGAAGGGCGCATACAGCGAGCCACCCGCCGTCGCGTTTCCGAAAAAGGAAGACGTCGACGAAAATTACTTTCGTCTCGCGCAAACGCTGCTCAGCCCGGAAGCGCGGCGCGCCGGAGTCCGCGCGGTGATGGCGACCCACGACCGCAAGTTAATCGCGCGAATCGCGGAATGGGCCGCGGCACAGGGGATCGCGAAAAATCAGCTCGAATTCGCCATGCTCTTCGGCATCCAGCGCGCCGAACAATTGCGCCTGGCGCGCGAGGGCTACCGCAGCGGCGTGTTGATTTCCTACGGCTCGTTCTGGTTTCCGTGGTTCATGCGGCGCCTCGCGGAGCGCCCCGCGAACGTCCTGTTCCTGGTGCGAAATCTTTTCTCGGACTGAGTGATGATCGGAATCTCGCCCACCGACCGCGTGTTCATTCTCACCGGCGCGGGAATCAGCGCCGAAAGCGGCCTTCCGACTTTCCGCGGCGAAGGCGGCCTGTGGCGCAACAGGCGCGTCGAGGAAGTCGCGACACCCGAGGCGTGGAAGCGCGATGCGCAACTGGTCTGGGAGTTTTATTCCATGCGCCGCCGCGCGGCTTCGGAAGCCAAGCCGAACCCGGGACACACCGCGCTCGCGGCGCTCGAACGCACGCTCGGGGACCGCCTCTTCCTCTGCACGCAGAACGTAGACAATCTCCATGAACAGGCTGGCACGCGCAACGCCGTCCACATGCACGGCGAACTCTTCAAAAGCCGCTGCGAATCTTGCGCGCTTCCGCCCTTTGACGACGCGAACACGTACGAGCCGTCGGCCGCGCTACCCCGATGCGAATGCGGTGCCCGGATTCGCCCGGACATCTGCTGGTTCGGCGAGGTGCCCTACGACGTGGACCAAATTTATCGCGCGCTCAACGAATGCACGCTTTTCGTCGCCATCGGCACGTCGGGCGTGGTCGAGCCCGCAGCCAGTTTCGCCAGCCACGCACGCAGCCGCGGACGCACATTTTACGTCGGCCCCGAAGAGCCCGCGAACACATCCGCCTTCACCGAATGTTTTCTTGGCAAGGCGGGCGCGCTATTGCCGGACCTTTTTCGTTACGAATAGGATAATGTCGTCAGCCCGAAACGCCGGTGCGCTTCATCAGCGCCTCGAACCTCGGGTCCTCTCGCATACTGCTGCGGAATTGACCAAACCCCGGTAAGAACACCATGAAGGCCGCGCGTTCTTGAAACGCTTTCTCGAGCCATTCGAAGGCGGCGTCATTCTCGTGCAGGCACGCATGAACGACCGCGATCCAAAACGAAGACATGCCATCCGGCTTCCAATTCTTTTCGATCTCGTCCAGAATTTCACGCGCCTTCCCGGTATCACCCAAATCCGCGTATACAGCGGCCGTCTCCAATCGAATGAAATTCCCCCCTCGGGAAAGCGCCATGGCCACTTCGCACTCTTTAAGGGCATCCTCGCGTTGGCCTGCCGCGGCGAGCGCACCCGCCAGAACACAATGATTGTTCGCATCGGCGGGATCGATTTCCACGGTCTTGCGCCCTCGCTCGATGGCGTTCTCGAACTGTCCGGCGTGGGAATATGTGACGGTCAAGCAAAAGGACGCCAGATTATAGAATGGCGCCAGCTCGACGGCGCGCATTCCGGCTGCGATCGCATCGTCGGCGTGTTTTTGGCTCAATCGAACCAGATCCAACAACACATATCCGTCCGCAGAATCGGGGTTCAGCTCCAGCCCGCGGCGCGCTTCCCGTTCGGCGCCCTGCCGATCCCAGTTTTGATATAGCAGACTCCAGCCCAGGCTGATGTGCGCCTCCGCGAGAGTGTCATCCAGTTCGAGGGCTCTTTTCGCCGCCGTCATTCCAGGAAGGACTTCGGAGGGCTCCCCGTATCCGTAAAACCGCATAAAGCAATAAGCCAAACTCAATCTGGCGTGAGCGGCTGCGTACGTGGGGTCGATCTCGATGGCCTGCTGGCAGAGCGCCACTCCCTTGCGCAGCACCTCGGCGGAGCTTCCGCCGAGGTAGTGCTGCGCCATGAGCACCAGCCGGTAGGCCTCGTTGTTTTGCGTCGGACGCTTGCGGAGTTTCTTCTTTTCCTCGCCGGTGAGTTGCAATCGCAGTTTGTC
>JARLGK010000087.1 GCA_031296075.1 Candidatus Acidiferrales bacterium | reverse complement strand
GAAGCCGCTCTGGTTGTCGGCATCGTCTTAGTGTATCTCGACCGCACTGCCCGTTCCCATCTCTCCAAATTTGTCTGGGCTGGCGTGGGCCTGGCTCTGCCCGCGGATAAATCCATGTACGGCTACCTGTCCGAGCACCACTCGTTCGGCGAAAGCGAAGAGATCGCCGGCGAATACACCGAGGAGCTCGCCGCGGAAATGCTCGCCACCACGCTCAACGTCGAGTTCGATCCCGATCTCTCCTGGGACGAAAAAAAAGAGGTCTATCGCATCTCGAATAAAATCGTCCGCACCATGAACATCACCCAATCGGCCGTCGGCGACAAACGCGGCCTGTGGACCACCGTCCTCGCCGCGGCCATCCTGCTCGGCGAAGACGACTAACCCCTGGGATCGCCAATCTCCCGATTGGCGCTTTTGCTTTTGCAGTCGCCTTCATGTAGCTCAGGTCTTCAGACCTGAGGCCGTTCGGCCCGGCCTTTCCCTGCTGCGTTGCCATTCCATACCGTGTAGCATTCGCTCCGCTGCGCCCTTATTCTTTTGCCATTCTTTCTCCCCGCAGGTAACGTAAAAACAGCTGGTGCCGTCGGCGAACGGCGAAACGAAATCTTCCCAAGGACGCAAGAACCGACGATGAGCCGATACACCCCTGTCCCGCCCGACAACTTCTGCGGCATCCCGGAGGAATATTCCCGGTACGAATCCTCGCGCGCCGTAATTTTCCCAGTGCCGCTCGAGCGCACCACCTCGCACCAGCAGGGCGCGCGCAACGGCCCCGCCGCAATCCTGGCAGCCAGCCGCAATCTCGAGCTCTACGACGAAGAACTCCAGCTCGAGCCGTACAAAGAGATCGGCATTCACACCCTGGCCCCCATCGACACCATGGACGGCGGTCTCGGCGAGGTCATCACCGAACTATTCACGGCCGAAACCGGCCTGCTCGACGACAGCAAGTTCCCGGTTGCTCTCGGCGGCGAGCACGCGCTCACTCCGCCGCTGGTTTCCGCCGTCTCCAAAAAACACAAGAATCTCTGCGTGCTGCACATCGGCGCGCACGCCGAGCTGCGCCACGAGTATCAGGGCTATGCCGCGAGTCCCGCCTGCACGATGCGCCGCGTCGTCGAAGTCTGCCCGGCCATTCAAGTCGGCATCCGTTCAATTTCCGCGGAAGAAGCGCGCGCCATCCCGCAGTTGAAAACGCAAGTCTATTGGGCCAAGGATATCGCGCGTTTGCCGCTGAAGAGCTGGATCGCGAAGGTTCTCGGCGATCTCAGCCCCAGCGTGTATCTCACCATTGACCTCGGCGGCTTCGATCCTTCCGTCATGCCGGCCACGGGCAGCCCCGAGCCGGGCGGCCTCGACTGGTATCAGGTAACGTCGCTCTTGCGCGCCGTCGCCGATCATAAGAAGATCGTCGGGATGGACGTAGTCGGCCTCTTGCCTCATCCGGGCGGCCAAGCGTCCGATCTGCTCGCGGCGAAGCTGGTCTATAAATGCCTGGGCTACATTTTCTGCCAGGGATGACAGCCTAGCCGGAAAGGCTGCGGCCATGATTCCCTTCGCGTTCGTCGCTGTGCTCCAGATACATGACTATTACTTCGGTGTCGCCACTCGCGGACTCATCGGCTGGATCATCATTGGGTTGCTGGCGGGATGGATCGCCGGCCACCTCACGCGCGGCCGCGGTTTCGGCTGCATCGTCGATGTCATACTCGGCTTGATCGGTGCGGTCGTCGGCGGCTGGATTTTCACGAAACTTGGAATCGTCGCCTGGGGATTCTGGGGAAGCCTCGCGGCCGCGACCATCGGAGCCGTGGTCCTCGTAGCCATCGCGCGATTGTTCGCGGGCGGCAGATCCGACTAAGATCTATCTGCGTCTGTGGTCATTCGCGTGGTCGTAGGCTGGAAGGGCGCGGTGAGCGTTAAGGCTTCCTCCGTGCCCTCTGTGCATTCTCTGTGTCCTCTGTGGTAAGTCGTGGCCTTTCTCTGCGCTGCCTCTGCGTTCTCTGCGCCTGCCCGCCGCCAGCTGGCGGGTCTCTGCGGTGAGTCGAGCTTGAAAGATTACTCGAACGCTTCGCTTTTCGAATTTCCAATTTCGAGTTTCGAATTTCGGTCTTCCCTACCGCGCGGCGATAAATTGCCACGCGACCCACACCACCGGCGCCGCCAGGATCAGGCTGTCTATGCGGTCGAGCATCCCGCCGTGTCCCGGCAGCAGCGTGCCTGAATCCTTCACCACCGCGCCGCGCTTGTACGCCGATTTGATCAGGTCGCCCATCTGCCCCGCGACGTTCGCCAGGCCCGCAATCACCAGCAAGTTCATCGTCTCCGCCTGCATCCAGCGCGCGAACAAAACGGCGACCAGCAGCGACGCGATCGTATTGGCAATCGCGCCCTCCCACGTTTTCTTGGGGCTCAGCGCCGGAGCCATCGGCAGATGCCCCAGCGACCGGCCCACGAAATAGGCCAGCATGTCGCCGGCCCAGATCAGGCACAGCGTGAAAAGAATCAGCTGGCGGCCGACGTGTTCGATTTCGTTCACGCGGACCAGATAGCTGAACGGCAGCGCCACGAACAGCATGCCCGCCGAGCTGACGCCGATCGACGGCAGCACGTCGTGCAGCGGGCGCCGCGTCGCCAGTCCGATTCCCGCGGCGCCAAACACGAAGATCAGAAACACGAGTTCCACGGAGACCGCGCCGCGCGCGGCGTCGCGAATCAGCAAATCTCCTCCGCCGAGCGACCGCGTCTCGACCATCCCCGCCGCATACTGCGCGTAGAAAATTCCGGCGGCGCACAGCATCGTCCAATTGCGAAAGGCGTGCATGCCCATGCGTTCGCCCAGCGTGAAAAATTCGTGCAGCGCGATCAGCGCGACGCCCGCCGCCACCGCCGCGAGGAGCATCGGCGGTCCCCACCACACCACCGCCACCACGACGGGTATCAGCACAGCAGCGGTCAGAATTCGCAGGAGCATGCGGGTCTCAGCCTCTCCTCGACCGCGCGTCGTGCTCGGGTTTCAAATTGCCGAGCCCGCCGAAGCGCCGCTCGCGCTTCTGGAAATCCACCAGAGCTTCCAGCAGCCGCGCGCGTGAGAAATCCGGCCACAGCGCGTCGGTCACGTAGATTTCCGCGTAGGCGATCTGCCAGAGCAGGAAATTGCTGACGCGCATCTCGCCGCTGGTGCGGATCAGCAGATCGGGATCGGGAAGTCCCGCGGTGTAAAGATGATCGGAAATGGTCTGCTCGTCCGCGCGAAAGGCGGAAAGGCCGTTGGCGCGCACGTGATCGAGCATGGCGTTGAACGCGTCCGCCAGCTCGGCGCGCCCGCCATAGTTGAGCGCGACGACCAGCTTCATGCCCGTGTTTCGCGCGGTCTGGCGCATCGCGTCGGCGATGTCCTTGCGGACGCCTTCGGGAAGCTCCGCGGACCGCCCGATCACCAGCAGGCGAATGTTGTTTTTCTGAATCGTCGGCAGCTCGCGCTTCAGGTATTCGCGCAGCAGGCGCATCAGGAAATCCACTTCCGCCTGAGGCCGGCGCCAATTCTCCAGCGAGAACGCGTACAGCGTGAGGCAAGGAAGGTGCAGCCGGGCGCACGTTTCGATGATTACGCGCGCAGCCTTCACTCCGGCGCGATGCCCGGCGACGCGCGGCAGATGCCGCCGCTGGGCCCAGCGCCCGTTGCCGTCCATGATCACCGCGAGGTGATTCGGAAGCCGCTTGGGGTCGAGTTTTTCGAGAAGCTCCGCTTCTTCGCGGCTGGCGGGTTTCAAAAGTTCGTTGTTTTTCACGGGAAACCGCTCAAGGCGTGTCCGCGAGCGAAAGTAGCATACGGACCTTTGAACCGCAACCGCGTGCTGCATTGGTGGCACAGGCACTCTTGCCTGTGCGCTTTTGCCGATCCAGATGCCTGTCCAGCCGGGAAGATTCCTGACACTTCAGACCGGGGACATCCCTGACACTTTTTTCTCGGG
>JARLGK010000086.1 GCA_031296075.1 Candidatus Acidiferrales bacterium | reverse complement strand
ACCGGCCGCATGTTTACCGGGGACCGCTCGGGCGATTTTCTCTACGAGGGTCTTCATCGCGCCGGCTTCGCCAATCAACCGGTCTCGACGGACCGCGGCGACGGTCTCGTGCTCGAAGACGCCTACGTGACCGCGGCGCTTCGTTGCGCGCCGCCGGCCAACGAGCCGCTGCCGGAGGAGCTCGCGAATTGCCGTCCCTATCTCGAACGCGAGCTCGAAATCCTTCGCCCGCACGCGGTGCTCGCGCTCGGCGGAATCGCCATGCGCGCGTACCTCAACCTGCTCAAGGATCTGGGACGGATCGAGAGTGCCGCGGCGTTTCCCTTCTCCCACGGCGCCAGTTACGCGATGCATGGCGATCTGCCGCGCCTCTTCGTTTCCTACCATCCGAGCCAGCAAAATACGTTCACCGGCAGGCTCACACAGGCTATGCTGTCACGCGTTCTGAGCGACATCCGGCGATACCTCGGGATGGCCCCCTCCCCATGAGCATCGACACGAGCGCCGGCCCCGAAGCCATTATCGAATTTCGCGACACCGGTTACCGTCTGCCCGCCGGTCAGGTCCTGTTGCAAAACGTGAGCTTCACGGTGCGGCGCGGCGAGACCCTGGTTCTTCTTGGCCGCAGCGGCGCGGGAAAAACCACGGCGCTCAAGCTCATCAACCGCCTCGCCGAGCCAACCAACGGCCAAGTGCTCGTCGAAGGCCGCTCCACTCTCGACTGGGACGCCATCGCTCTCCGCCGCCACATCGGTTACGTGATTCAAGAGACCGGACTGTTTCCTCACTACACCGTCGAGCAGAATATTTCTCTCGTTCCGCGACTTGAGGGGTGGCCGACGGAGCGAATCCATTCGCGGGCGCAGGAATTGCTCGCGCTCGTCGGCCTCGATGCGGCGCAATTCCTGCGGCGCTACCCGCACGAGCTTTCCGGCGGCCAGCGCCAGAGAATCGGCGTCGCGCGCGCTCTCGCCGCCGATCCGCCGATTCTGTTGATGGACGAGCCCTTTGGCGCGCTCGACCCGCTCACGCGCATGGAAATTCGCCGTGAATTCCTAGCGCTTCAGGAACGCCTCAAGAAAACCATCGTCATCGTGACGCACGATACCAGCGAAGCCCTGCTGCTCGGCACCCGCATCGGCCTGATCGAAGACGGAGCTCTCAAGGGTCTCTATTCGCCGAAGGATTTCTTGCATTCGAGCGAGCCCGTCGCGGCCGCGTATGTTGCGCAGTTGCACGCCTTGGAAGAATTTGAGAGGGGCCAATGAACGAAGTGGGATTCTTCTCCCAGCATGCCGGCGAAATCCTGCAAGCGACGCTTGAGCACGTCTGGCTCGTCGGCGCCACGATGCTGCTGGCCATCGCCATCGGCGTTCCACTCGGAATTCTCGTCGCGCGGCGGCCGTGGCTTTCGAAACCAATCCTCGGCAGCGCCAATGTCGCCGAGACGATTCCCAGTCTCGCGCTGCTTGGATTCTTGCTTCCGGTTCCTTGGCTCGGTGACCGCGCCGACCGAGTCGCCATCACCGCGCTCACGCTCTACGCCCTGCTGCCCATCATTCGAAACACCGCCGCGGGAATTACCGGCGTGGACCCCGCCGTCCGCGAGGCCGCCCGCGGGATGGGCATGACTCCGCGCCAGATTCTCTTTCAAGTCGAGTTGCCGCTCTCGCTTTCAACCGTTCTTGCGGGAATACGCGTCGCAACCGTCCTGACTATTGGAGTCGCCACAATTGCCGCCGCCGTTGGCGCGGGGGGATTGGGTGAATTCATCTTTCGCGGCCTCGCGCTGGTGAACAACCAACTCATCCTCGCGGGAGCGATTCCCGCGGCTGCCCTCGCTCTGCTGGCCGATTTTTTCGTCAGCGTCCTCGAACGCCGTCTGCGGCCCGCGCGGTGACATCACGATGAAATCCCTCCGCGCGCGCCTATTGCCAGCCGCCATTTGCTTCCTCGCAGCTTTCGTGATCGGCTGCAGCGCGCGCAACAGCGACACCATCGTCGTCGGCTCGAAGAATTTCCCCGAGCAGGCGCTTCTCGGCGAAATTCTGGCGCAGCATCTCGAAGCGCGCACGCACCTGCGCGTCGAGCGCCGCTTCTATCTCGCCGGCAGTTATATCTGCCAGCAGGCGCTTCTGGCGGGCCGCATTGACACCTATGTCGAATATACCGGCACGGCTCTCACCGCGATCCTGCACGATCCGGTCGAAAGCGATCCCGCCGCCGTCTTCGGCAAAGTCCAATCGGAGTACAAGAAGCGGTTTCAGTTTGAAGTGATGCCGTCGCTCGGCTTCGACGACACATTCGCAATCGTCATCCGCGGTGAAGACGCCCGCCGCCTGCATCTCAACACCCTCTCAAGCGCCGTCCCTTTCACCCGCGACTGGCGCGCCGGTTTCGGCTATGAGTTCATGGAGCGCCCGGACGGTTATCCCGGCCTGGCGCGCGCGTACGAATTGCAATTCTCCGCGCCACCGCGGATTCTGGATCTCGGCCTGCTCTATCGCGCGCTGCTCGACAAGCAGGTGGATCTCGTCGCGGGAAACTCGACCGACGGATTGCTCGCCGCCCGCGATTTGGTCATTCTGGCGGACGACAAGCACTACTTCCCGCCGTATGAAGCCGTGCCGATCGTGCGGGAAGGCACTCTCGCGCGGCATCCGGAGGCGCGCGCCGCCATCGCCGAGCTGGCCGGCAAGA
This sequence comes from Candidatus Acidiferrales bacterium, assembly GCA_031296075.1. Lineage (GTDB taxonomy): Bacteria > Acidobacteriota > Terriglobia > Acidiferrales > UBA7541 > Palsa-295. The sequence continues at coordinate 43,264 of JARLGK010000086.1, read as the reverse complement.
TCACAAACGCGCAAATGCAAAAGATGAATTACGCGGTGGCCGGCGAGGGCCGCGACGCAAGCGAAGTGGCGCGCGAATTCCTGCACGCGCAAGGTCTCGATTGATGCGCAAGCCGCGAAATCGGGCCAGCCGGAAGAATCACTTCACGATCTTTGCCTTCTCGAGCACTTCGGCGAGCTCGCCCTGCGTGAAGACTCCCTTGCTCAACAGCAGCCGGACGACTGCATCCAGCGCTTCCGCGGTCGACGACAAATCGAAGGAGCCGGATTCCGCTGTGGCGTACGAACGCGCAGTCGCTCCCGCGACGTCGTTTCGAGGCAGGGCGCTTTCGCGCAATGGCGCAGGCCGCATCGGTGGCGCCTTTGCGTGCGCCGGAGCGTCGGCAGTAGGCGGAGCGAACCGCCACAGCTTCTCGAAATCTTCCGGCCCCATCCCAGTGAACGATACGCCCATCCCCAGCCCCACTTGCGACGACCGCACCTTGCCCGACATGTGCAGAGTCGCAGTTCCTGGATTGAGAGACAAATGAATCGTCGAATCCACGGGCAACGGAGAAAGCATCTCGACGTAGCACCCGCCGAGTGAAACATCCGTGATGGTTCCGGGCACGCCGATGGAACCGTTTTCGGTGCCCACTTGCGTTTCAATCCGGCAGGCGTGACGCGCGAACTTTCGGCGCTCATCTCCGCCGAACGAAGTCGGCGTTGCGTACGTGCCCGCCGATTCGGAGGGTCGTCGCGGCAAGGGCTCCAGCTTCGATGGATCGTAGGTGTCCGGCTCCGACGCCTTCGCAGGAACGCCCCAGATGTACTTGCCGGGCTCAAGGCAACGAACGCCGATACGTCCGGCCTTGGAGCTGCCGCTGTTCCCGACCCACTGCACTCTATACCAGGCGTTCTGATCCCCAGACTCGATCTCGATCTTCCCGCCGGGTTCCGTGATCGTGTTCAGACCAGTCAAAGACGCACCGGACAGACTGATATCGAACGTCTCCGTGGCAACGGTAAATTGATTCCCGCGCGAATCGGAACCGCGAACGGTGATCGGAAAGGAGATGGCGATGCGTTGTTCGCTGCGGCGCCCCATCTAACCTCCAAAACAATGCGCCTAGACGAACTCCGACCGCCTGACTGTGAGAGGTGAGTACAGATTAGAGCGTGGGTCGATGCGGGTCAAGCCGCGGGAAGTGCCAGTTTCACTGGAGCAACACCGCATTGCCCACGAATCGGCAAAGTACCGCCGGGGAAAGTGCCGCTTATTCGGATTCCTGAATCGTCTTGAAATGGGCCTCGAGAGCCTCGCAATACTTGTGCTCGGCTTCGAGTTCGGCTTGCAGTTTCTTGATCATGAGCTCGAGCCGGCGAATTTCATTGCGCAGCTTCTGAACATCCGCTGATGCGGACACCGATGCGGGAGCTACGGTCGGCGCGGCAACCGTCGGTGCAGGACGCGCTGCCTGAAGAGGCGCAGGAGCAGCGGCTGGCGGAGGCATGTTCGGCCTCGGTGCCACGACGACAGGCGCGCTCGCCGCTCGCGGAGCTGCAGGGGCAGGGCTGAAAGGAGCCGAGGGCGCGGGACCTGCCGAGAACAAGCCGGACAAAACCTGCGAAGAAACGCGCGACACTTCGGGCGATTCGTTCGCGGAAGCGTCGACGGCGCTCACCCCCGCTGATCTCGGGTTCAGCAGATTCTTCACGCGAGCGATCAGATCCTGCGGCTGAAATGGCTTGCGAATCAGCTCGTCGGCTTTAACGGCCATCGCTTTTTCAGCAACAGCGCGGTTCACGACTCCGGACATGAGGATCACGGGCGTACGGCCGAGCTGTTCGTGCTGCTTGATGAAATGGCAGACCTCGTAGCCATCCTTGTCGGGCATGATAACGTCGGTGATGACGGCATCCGGCGCCGTCTCGCCAAACTGCGCGATCGCCGTGGCGGCATCGGGGCAGGTGACGATGTGGATGTTTTCCTTGCGGAAGGCGATCTTAATCACCTCGCGCATGGTCGCGCTATCGTCAATAAAATAGACGGTTGGAACGCGAGCAGCCGTGAGGGTTTCGGTTTCGCTCATGACGACTCCTTTTCCGCGTGATCGGTTTCCGGGTGATTCTTCTCCGCCTCGCGCTGGTCTTCTTCTTCACGTTGGTCTTCGTCGAATTCGCGCATGGCGTCGAGAAGCAGATCGGTGGCCGAACGCAGCACGGTGCGCTGCGCGGCGGTGGCCCCGTACACGAATTTGTACACTCCGGCTGTGGCGCTTTGGCAAGTCTTCACGATCTGCGTGACGGCTTCGTCTCCAAAAAACATGCCGCATTCCGCATGAAAGATTTCGCCGCCCTCGAAGAAGATGATCCCGTCGGTATCGGCTGCGTTGATGTGCAGCGCGCCGGTCTGACGAGACTGGCCTAGCATCTGCATCACGCCGGGAAGATCGAGATGCGAAAGGCTGCCACTGAGCGCCGTTTCCGCCGTCGAAAGCATCTGCGTTGGTTGAAAACCGTCCTGGCGGCTCACCAGAAAACTTCTGATGTGCGCGGCGATATCCGCGGGCGGGAGGTGGCGGTCCACGTAGTCATCGCAGCCCGCTCGATACGCTTCGAGAAGCGCCTGACCTCCTCCGCTGCCCACGGCGATGAGCGGTATGGAGGATGTCTTCGGATCGGCGCGGAGAATGGGAGCCATTTCGTATGCACCCATCTCGCGAAGGTTTGTGGCGCACACAATCGCGGCGGGCGCATTCCATTCGAGCATCGTGAGCGCGTACGTGCCCTGAGTGCTCGGAACCACATCGAAGCCTTGCTGTTTCAGAGCGTCGCCCAGTCGCTTCGCGAAGTAGACATTGCTGTCAATCAGCAATATTTTCGGGAGATTCGCGGGCGCGTTCATCGGCTCGCCTCCGAGCCGTGGAATTGATGCGCCTCCGCATGGAGCGATTCGCCCGCCGCAGCGGAGTAGGAACCAGTGAGCCCGTCAAGGTTCAATACATCGAGTGAATCCTCACCGACCGCGAGCGTTCCCGCGACGTATGCCGGCCGATCCATGGCCGGCGGTTGCATTTCGCCGGTGGCCAGCTCGCATTCGCCGTTCACGGCAATCGCGCCCAGTTCGCTCACCTGGCCAATCTGGCGCCGCGCAATCAAGTAGAAACGATGCGAGGAAGAGGAACTCCTGCTACCCAGCACGAGGCCCGCGTCGTACACCGGCACGATCCGACCGCGGCGCACGATCACTCCGGTAATCAGCTTTGACGTATGCGGAAATGCGTGCAGCCGCACGGGCGGCGCCAGTTCGGCCACCAGGCCCGCAGGGAGCGCGACGCGCCGGTCGCCGATGTGCAGCAGTACGAACGAGTTTTCTCTCGCGTTTTCGGCGATGCTCATGCCTGCACCGCCGCTTCCGGCTCGCGTTGCGACGCGGCCAGCGCTGAGGCGCGATCGAGCCGCTGAAATTCCTCGGGCGTCAGAAACCCGGTTGGCTCAACCACGGGAATCACGGAATCATCCAGGTAGGCCAGGCCGCGGTACCAGCGGCGCTCGTCGCCCGCGAATGCCAGCGGAAGCGGATACACGCCCGAAATTTCCGCCATGCGATCAATGCGATCCACCAGCAAGGCCGCCCGAAATTGCCTGAGGATTAAGACCAGCGCTGGGCGCGTAACCGGGAGACCGAAATGCATTCCGGCATTCACCACGTAGTAGGTCCGGTGGCCGCGCTCAAGGGTATGACGCACTTTGGCCAGCTCCGGATTATCGATCTCATTGGCTGCGCCCGCCAGGCTGTCCGTGCTGCGAATTTCCTGCACGTAGTCCGCTGCAATGGCAAACATCTGATTGGCCACGAAGAAGAGAACGACCGTTTGCGGCCCGCGCGCGCGGCGCGATTTTGCGTCTTGTTCGCCCGTGGACTTCATCGGGTGGCCACCGGGGCCAGGCGGCACAATTTGGCGACGCGCTTTTCAATCGCCGCGCTGATGCTATCGAGCGGAAGCACTTCGTCCACAACTCCCGTCTGGATCGCTTCCGCGGGCATGCCGAAAATCACGGACGTCGCTTCGTCCTGGGCGAGAACGTAGCCGCCCGCGGCCTTCACCATCTTGACGCCTTTGGCCGCGTCGTTGCCCATGCCGGTGAGGACCACGCCCACGGTCAGCGCGCGTGCATACGAGGCAACTGTCTCGAGCGCGACGTCGGCGCAGGGACGATAGCCTTCGATGCGTGGACCGGGATCGAGTGAAATCTTTCCGCCGAAGGAAAGCCGCAGGTGGTGCGAGCCCGGGCACAAATAGATCGTTCCCGGCTGAGGCGTTTCGTTGTTTTCCGCTTCCTTGACGGACAGCGAAGTCACTTCCGCGAGTTGCATCGTGAACTGCTTGGTGAATGCCGCCGGCATGTGCAGCACCAGGAATACGGCCGCGGGAAGATCTTTTGGCAGGCTCGCCACGACGCGCGTGACCGCCGCCGGACCACCGGTGGAAGCGGCGATCACAACCATGGGAATCTTTCCGCCATTCTGGGCGGACGACGCGACCGCGCCAGAAAAATCAGCAGCACCAAGGGTGGGCGCGGGAGCCGCAGTAATCCTCGAGCGGGTCGCAGTGCGGACCACGCGAACCTTGGCGGCCAGCTTGAGCTTGCGCGTCAATTCCTCGCGCACCGTTTTCATATCCAGATCAATGCCGCTCGTAGGCTTGGGCACAAAATCAATCGCGCCCAGTTCCAGCGCCTTCAGCGTGCTCGCCGCGCCTTCGCGCGATTCCGAACTCACGATCACGATCGGGCGCGGATGCTGCGTCATGATCAACTCGGTCGCCTGCAAACCATCGACGTGCGGCATGTTGATGTCCATGGTGATGACATCGGGGCACAGCGATTCCGCCAGCGCGACGCCGTCGCGGCCGTCGCGGCCCTGACCCACGACCTCGAGCTGCGGGTCGGAGTTGATGATCTCCTGCAACACCTTGCACATGAAGGCGGAGTCATCCACCACGAGCACGCGGATTTTTTTGTCGGGCGCCTTCATCATCTCAATCCTGCCGCACCGGCACGCGGACCGCGGGCCGACCTTTCGGCGTATCGGAACCAATCAGGCTTTCAACGGTCGCAATCAATTGATCTTCCTGCACGGGTTTCGTCAGGAATCCCAAAGCGCCTTCTTTCATGGCGCGGTCGCGATGTTTCGCCCCGGCGCGTGAAGTAACCACGAGCACGGGAATCTTTCGCGTCGCCGGATTCTGCCGCAAATGAGCCATCAACTCGTAACCATTCATGCGCGGCATTTCGAGGTCGGTGATCACCAAATGGCAGCCAACCTGCGCGACGACTTCGGAAGCCTCCAGTCCGTCGGAAGCGAGCTTCACGCGGTAGCCGGCCTTCTCGAGCATGCGGCCCACGAATTTGCGCACGCTGATCGAATCGTCCGCGACCACTACGACGCGATCGTTTTCAATCGCGTCCACGGCTTCGGAAGGAATGCTGCCTGCGGCGACCGCTTCGGCGCCCGGCGCAAACACGCGCGCCGCGGGCGAGGAAGCCGGCAGTGCGTGGCGTTCAGCGGTATCCGCGGAGACCAGCCGGTTCAAGTCAATCAACAGGATCAGGCTGCCGTCCGAAGCGATCGTGGTGCCGGGAAACAGCTTCACGCGGCGGAGGTAGTCGCCCAGATTCTTGATGACGATTTCGTCCTTGCCGAGGACTTCCTCGACAACCACGCCCACCTGGCGCCCTGCGACTTTCACGATCACCATGTGGAAGTAGCCGTTGAGCGGTTCGAGCGGCGGCAGCGCGAGCTGCAGATCGAGACGCACAATTTCGGTGACCACGTCGCGCACGCGCGTGAAAAGCTTTCCGCCGACGTCCTCGATCTCTTCAGGGCGCAGGCGGCGGATTTCGTCCACCACGGCGAGCGGAAATGCGAAGACGGATGTGCCGCAGCGGATGAAGAGCGCTTGCGAGATGATCAGCGTCAGCGGCACTTTCACGGTGAAGCATGCGCCACGGCCCTTTTCCGAACGAACTTCGATTTCGCCGTTGAGCGCGTGGACGTTGGAACGCACCACATCGAGGCCAACGCCCCTTCCGGCCAGCTCCGACGTGGAGGAAGCCGTTGAAAAGCCCGGGCGGAAGAGAAATTCGCGCAGTTCGCGTTCGGACAACTCGGATGCGGCGATCGAAGACATCGCGCCAGAATCCACGACGCTCTGGCGCACGCTTTCGTAATTAATGCCGCGGCCGTCGTCTTCCACTTCGATGAAGATATGATTGCCGCGGTGATACGCGCGCACCGCGATGCGGCCTTTTTCGGGCTTTCCGGCGCGGCTGCGCGTCTCGACATCCTCGATTCCGTGAGCCACGGCGTTGCGCACCAGATGAATCAGCGGATCGGAAATGTGCTGGACGATGTTGTTGTCGAGTTCGGTTTCCGCGCCTTCCAGCGAGAGATCCACCGGCTTCCCGGCGGCCTTCACGGCGTCGCGGACCGTGCGCGAAAGGCGCGTATAGAGATTGCCGATGGGCACCATTCGCGCGGCGGTGATTTCGTCCTGTAAGTGGTGCGCGAGCTTCGTGAATTCGTCGATATCCGAATCCACGCGCCCCATGAAACCCTCGAGCTGCGTCAGAACCTCGCTGACGTCGGCCGAAATTTCGGTCAGCGAGCGCGACAGGATGTTGACGTCATCGTAGCGGTCCATCTCGAGATCGCTGAACTCGAGCAGGTCGTTGGTCGTGATCGGCGAGAGAGCGTTGCCGTGCCCGCGGAACGTGTCTTTCTGCAGCGCCTGTCCGCCGGGCACGAGTGTGCTCGAGATGCGGCTGTACTCATGCTTTTCCTGGAAATCCGAGACCTTGCCCGCCAGCCGCGCCTTTGAAAATTGCAACACCTCAACGAGCTTGGCCAGTTCGGTGAGACGGCCCAGCATGCGCGTGCGGTTGATGACGAGTTCGCCGACGGCGTTCATCATGCGGTCGAGCCACTCGAGCGAAATGCGCACGGATTTGGCCTGCGGCAAAGCCTGCGCCGCGGCGGCGCGCGCCGGCGCCGCAACCGGAGATGTCCCGACCGCGAGCACTTCCACTCGGGGCGCAGCTTCGGATTCACCGCTTTCCTCGGCTGCCTCTTCGGGCGCGAGTTCCGCGATGCGCGCGAGGAGCGGATCAACGGCGGCGGCCATTTCGGCATCGCTCGGCCATTGGCGGTGGAGAAATTGCTTGAGCACATCCACGGACTGGAGGAACAGGTCCACGATCTCGGAGCTGGGCTGCAACACGCCGTCGCGCAGGCGTCCGATCATATCTTCGACGCGATGGGCCACCGCGGAGAGCCGGTGCAGACCGACCTGCGCGGCGGAGCCTTTTACGGTGTGCATCGCGCGAAACAGGCGGTTGATCTCGTCCGCGTTGGGATTCCCCTCTAGCGCGAGCAGGCATTCGGTGACCGCCTGCAAATGTTCCTCGGCTTCGGGAATGAAGAACTCGAGCACTTCGTCGGGGACTTCGCCATCCTCAGGGAGGCGGTCCACGAACGAAGTGGATGGGAAGACGGCCGGAATGGGTTCGCCGGCGCCCGGCGAGTCCGCGGCCGGCTCGTTTTCCGTTTCCGCGGGAGGCGCCGCGGGAAACGCGAACGCATAGCGCTGCTTGAACGCGACAATATCGGCGGACGTTTCCGTGCCGCTCGAACTAATTTGCAGGAGGTCGAACTCGAGCACGGAAATCGCGTCGGACAGAAATTCCGTGAGCGGGCCGTGCATGTCGGCCGTGAGCGTCGCGTTCATGGCGTAGTGAAAGATGTGCGCCATTTTCGCGGCGACTTCGGAAAATTCAGGGAAGCCGTAGCTCGCCGACGTGCCCGCGAGCGTGTGCGCAGCGATGTAGAGCTTTTCGAGGTCCTCCGGCTTGGTCTGCGACTCCTGCAAAAGCCCGGAATACTCCCGCAGATACTGGAGGTTCTCGGAAGCCTCCTGGAGGAACAGCTCGATCGATTCTTGATTGGGCCCGTTCACAGGGCTCCTTCCACAAGAGCGGGCGCGCGCCGCGCCTCCACCGCACCCGGCTTGCGATAGATGCGGCAATCGCCGAGGACGACCGGCTCGAATTTCACGGGTATGTTCGTCAGAGTCTCCGCATGGCCCAGCAGGAAATAGCCGCCGGGCTCGAGCGCGTCGTAAAAGCGGCGCAGGATCGCCAGGCGGCGCTCCTCGGAGAAATACATCAGTACGTTCATGCAGAAAATGCAGTCAATCTTGCCGACGTAAACCGATTCGACGAGATTCATCTGCACGAAAGAAATCATCCGCCGGATGCGCGGTTTCACCTGATAGCCGTGCTTCGTCGCCGTGAAATAGTTCTCCACCTGGCCGAGCGACACCTCCTGCAAGCTGCGCTTGGAGTAGACGCCGCGTTCGGCGTGCCGCAGCGCGCGCCGGCTGATGTCGGTGGCCAGAATCTCGATCTCCCAAGCTTCCGCGAATTTCAACGCCTCGCACACGCTGATCGCGATCGAGTAAGGCTCCTCGCCCGTCGAGCAGCCAGCGCTCCAGATCCGCAGCGTCCGCGGATTCTCCCAGAACTTGCGCTCCTGCACTTCCGGCAGGATCTTCGTTTCGAGCGCTCCGTATACCGCCGGATAGCGGAAGAACGACGTCTCCTGCGTCAACAGCCGCTCGAGCAGCGCTTCGTACTCGATGCTCGACCCGCGCACCAGGCTCAACAGCTCGTGCCCGCTGGCCAAGCCCTTCTCCGCGAGATGCTCGCGCACGTGCGTCGAGAAAAACCGCTCGCGCGAAGCATCGAAGAGAATCGCCGAGCGATGTTCGATCAGTGTGCGAATCTGATCGAGCTCGGATTCGGTGAGCCGGGCGGCCGCGATGGGATGCTGTTTCATGTTCGGCGTTCAGCGCCGGCGTCCGTTTGTATCGGGCGCCGGTTCGCGGAGTTTGCCGCTACCTGCGCGCCCCCACTGGCTCTTTCGACCGCGTCTCTTCTGTTGCAGGCGCGGATTCGCCGGCCCGCGCGGACTGCGAGCGGAACTGCGCCAGCGCTTCGTTCAGCTGCTCGGAGAGCTTCACCATGTTCCCGACCGTCCCAGCCGTCTGCTTCGCGCCCTGCGTGGTCTGCCGGGTGATGCCGGAAATGATCTGCATGGCGTTCGCGACGCCTTCCGTTCCGCGCACCTGCTGTTTCGATGCAAGTGAAATTTCCTGCACGAGCTCGGCGGATTGCCGCACCACGCTCGAAATTGCTTCGAGCGCCTTGCCCGCCTGATCCGCGAGGCTCGCGCCGACTTCCACCTCGCGCGTGCCCTCTTCCATCACGACGACCGCTTCGTTCGTCTCGGCCTGAATGGCCTTGATGAGCGCCGCGATATCTTTCGTCGCGCTGCGGGAGTGCTCGGCCAGCTTGCGAACCTCGTCCGCGACCACGGCGAAACCGCGGCCGGCTTCACCGGCGCGGGCTGCTTCGATCGCGGCATTGAGCGCGAGTAGGTTGGTCTGCTCGGTGATGTCGTTGATCACGTTGATGATTTCCGAAATTTCCAGGGAGCGGTCGCCCAGCGACTTGATCTTCTTCGCGGTGGCCTGCACCGACGCGCGGATGCGCTGCATTCCTTCGAGCGTATCGCTCACGGCGCGGTTGCCCTGTTCGGCGGCGTCGAGCGCGCGGCGCGCCGCTTCGGCGCTGGCTTCCGCGTTGTTCGACACCTGCTTCATCGAAACCGTAAGCTCTTCCACGGCGGACGATGTGTTCGTGATTTCCTGGTCCTGTTGCGTGGCGCCGGCGGTCATATCGTCGGCCGCTTCGAGAATCTGATTGGCGCTGGTGCTGACGTCAATGGCTGCCTTGCGGACGCGCTCGAGAACCTTGGTAAAGTTGTCGAGCATGAAGTTCACCGAATCCACGACGTTGCCCAGCGCGTCGTTGGTGACCTTGCCGCGGATGGTCAGGTCGCCGCGCGCCACTTGATTGATCGTGCTGAGCAGGTCGGTGATGCTGCGCTGCAGCGAATCCTGCGCCTGCTGGTTCGTCACGGCGTGCGCGACCTTCGCGGCGCTGCGATTCAAGTTCTCCGCAATCTGACCGAACTCGTCGTCGCTATCGAACTCCGCACGCGCGCGCGCATCCCCGGCAACCAGGCGCTCGGAGAATTTCGCGAGCTCACTCACCGGCGTGATCACGCGCTTGCTCAGGACGAACATCACCGCCAGGGCGGCGGCGACCGCCAGGGCGATGGCGGCCAGCAACGGTCCGCTGGCGCTTCCCGGCAGAGAAGGCGCGTCGAGCAGAGACAGCCCGCCCGATTCCTTGCCCGCGTGGTATGCCAGGCCGAGAACTCCGAATAGAGCCACGCCGATCCCGAAGACCAGCAACCAGATTGTCGAACTCAAACGAGCTTTCATGACTTCCTCCCAAGAACTTGTGCGCTCATCAAACCGGAGCGGACTTCGAAAATGTCGGGGCCGATTTCGTCCATCGCAAACTCTTTTTCGCGCCGTTTCATATCACCGGCACGGGAAACACATCGGTGAGGCGCCTCAGGTCCACGACCAGCGCCAGCCGGTCTTCGTGCCGCAGCATTCCGCGGCAGTGCGGCACCTCCGCCGGAGCCTGATCGAGCAAAGCTTCCTCGGCCGCCGAGAACGTTCCGATCACTTCATCGGCGGCGATGCCGATTCGCAGATCTTCGCGTTGAGCGTCGCCCTTGATCGCGGCCACTACCACGTGCTTCGGCAACAGGCCCGGCCGGCGTCCCTCCGTAAACGCGATATCCATGAGCGGCACGATGGTGCCCCGCAGATTGAAAACGCCCATCAGGAACGAAGGCGCCAGCGGAATGCGCGTCACGATCGGCCAATCCACCACTTCCTCCACTTCGAGCACGTTGAGGCAGAATCGCTCGCGGCCCGCGCGAAAAACGCAGTACTGGCGTTCGGGCCGGCGCTCCTCCGGCGACAATTCGCTTTCCAGGAACTCGCCATTGTCGAGTTCCACGGCCAGCCCGGCGTTTTCCGGCTCCATCGCCATCACTCAAACCTCTTCACGGCGTTGATCAGTTCATCCGGCGTAAAAGGCTTCGCAATGTAACCGTTGGCGCCCTGCTGCTCGCCCCAGTAGCGGTCGCTCGGCGCCGTCTTCGATGTCACCAGAATTACCGGAATCTTCGCGTATATCTCCTGGCTCTTCAGGTCGCGACAGACTTGAAAGCCGTTCCGCTGCGGCATTACCACGTCGAGCAGGATCACGTTCGGGCGCTCTTCCTCGATTTTTTCTTCGACCTTCGTCGGATCGGAAATTGCCACCGAATGAAAACCAGCTTGCTGCAAAACAGATTGAAGCAGGCGAATTTCCGCCGGCGAGTCATCCACCACCAGGACTTTCATCACCACTTCCACACCTCCACGCTCAAATCCCCGAAGAAAGAATTGCAACTCCCTAGCCACCTGTCGCACGGTGTTTCGGGCCGGCGTCTGGTTTGCAACCGCATGCATTTCGTGCGGTTTACGGGTGTGCGGCGGCTGCTCATCACCGGCTCACCAGGCGATGCGACGAGCCTTCCGTCTCAGCTTGAGATTCTTTCTCACCGGCCCGTACCTCGGTCGCCAGCGATGAGAATCGCTGCATGATTTCGTTCAATCGCAGCGCCATCGTATGGATGGTCTGAATCTGCTCGCGGCTTTCGCCCGTGGCCTGTCCAGGTTCCAGCAGCAGGAGGTCCGCATTGCCCAGGACGGACGTCAACGCGTTGTTGAAGCTCGGACGCATGTCGAGCATGTAGCGTCCCAGCGTTGCGTGACCCTGCGACGCGAGCGCCAGCCCTTCGGCGCGCTGCGCCCGACGAAGCGCTTCGACGCGCCGCAGCGCTTCAATCGAAATCAGGATCAGAGTTCCCGCCCAGCCATCTTGCCGGGGAACAATCAGCAGATGCGGGTGCTCGGCGTGAAGCGAGGGAATATTCTTTTCCTCTTCGGCAAAATAGATCGCCGCCGCGCGGGGCGAGGAATTTACCGCGGCGAGGATCGAAGCAGGATTTCCGTCGCGGACAGGCCCGATGATGACCAGATCGTAATTTGACGCGCTCGAGGGATGCCAGACGCCGCTGGTGACCAGCGTGATTTCCGGGACGTGCCGCTCCGCCTGCCAGCGCGCCGTAAGGGTGCGCGCGAATTCCGTGTCGTCCGAAACGATCAGGACGCTCGAGGGGATCAAGGGTTCCACAACTCCTTAGCGCGGCTTAAGACTGAAGTGTTTCCGCTTCTTCCATGCACGAGAGCAGGCGCTTGGTGCTGATGCCGAGATTGACGGCGGCTTCCGTGTTCTTTGCCTTCTTGGCCTGCTCGACTCGGCCCTGGAAGTAGGAAACTTCGGTGCGCGCCAGCACCAGCGCCGAGGCCAGCGCGCTCTCTTCTCCGGAACGCTTCCGCTTTTCAACGGCGAGCGCGAGGATAGCGCGCGCCACCACGGCGCGCCGCAAGTCCTCCGATTCCTGGCTCCCCTTTTCGACAAACGCCGCGACTTCCCACGACGAGAGCAGCACCTTCGTATTCTGCAAAATCACCGTGGACATCGAACGGCCGCGCGAAGGGGGCGCGGCAATCAACTGTTCCCAGATGGCTTCGAGGCACTTTCCCGCTTCCGCGGCGGCCGTGGGAGCAGCGGGAACATCCGCTGCGTGTTTTGCCGGCTGTTGTCCGGTGACTTGTGCGGCGACCGGCGCTGCCTGCGGTTTGTCTTCGACCCAATCCTCGACGGGCAGTTCTTGTTTTTTCTGCGCCGGAGGCTGGACGGCAGGAGCGTTGCGCATGTCGGTGGGAGTCGTATTCATCATCGCCAGCATGTCGTCTTCGGGAGCCGCCACGGTTATATCTTCTCGTGCAGGTTTGGAGGCTGATTTAGTGCCGGATTGCTTGCGCCCGAGCGCTTCTTCCAGATCGGCGCGTAGTGCCAGGAGCTGCTCGAACGAGTGGCGGACCGAGTTTTCCGTGTAGTCCTTTTGGAACGGCTGCCGCCAGTTTTGGCAGAAGTATCGAAGCTGCGTTGTGGTTTCCGCGGCGGAGAAATCGGCGCGGCGGCAATCCACCGTTTTCACTCCCTTGGCTTCGAGCGAGTCGACGGCTTCCCGCACCGCGCTCAAATCGGCATGGAGCATCCGGATGAATGCGCGCCGCAAAAGAAAGTTGAATCGGCAGAAGGCTACCAGCGCGGCGGGATCGTAGAACATCGCGCCGGCCGCCTCCTTCAGCATCCGCCCCTGCTCAATGAAACCATCCTCCATCAGGTCGCGGAGACTTTGACAGTGCTTCGTCTTTTCAAGAATCTGTTCGAGCGGCTCGCACCATTCCAGCGGAGTCGCATCCGCCTCGACCAGTACAGGCGCCAGCGTTCGTGCCACGTCGTTGAGCGCAACCTCTTTGTGAAGCAGATCCTCCGCCGCGCACATCACAAAATATTGCACCAGCAGCAAGTCAATCTTGTCGCGGTCCGCGTTCGTCTTATCCGGCTTTCTCAGTTGGCGGTGAATTAGGGCGCGCAAGCCTTCTTCGCTCCCGTTGAGAATCTGCGGCGGAAGCTGGCGGATTTGGTACGCCAGCACTTTCTGGTCCAGCGCCGCGAGCCACTTCAGATCGCCATCGAAGGCTTCGCGCGTGGGCCGCTCCGGCGGAAGCTCGCCGGAAGCGTACGGCAGCGGCGCGAGATCGAATTGCGTGGCCAGCGCGGCGTAGATCGGGTACACGAGCCGCGCTTCCCGCCACTGCGCCGCCAAATCGGCGGGGCTTCGTTCGTTCATTTTCTCCGCGGAACGCGGAGGGTTCATCGTCGTGCTCGGAGTTTTTGGGGTCATGGTTTGATGATCCAGTTTCCGACTTCGCCCACGAAGCGTACCGCGACGGCTTTGCGGCCGCCGTGGTACCGCACGGCAACCACCGTGGCGCGGGCGTCGAGCGAGCCATCCGAATTCACCAGGCGCACCTGGTCTTCGAATTCGAGCGGCAACGTCGAAGCGAACAGAACCTCGCGCGCCGTCCCAAACTCAATCACTGTCTGCTCCTGCAACCGTCGGCGTCCGGTAACCACGGTTGTGACGCACACCGGAATCCGGACCGGTGAGACACCGGGAAAAAGTTGCGCCAGTTTCTCAACACACGTCAGATCCGACAGAACCGCCGCAACTTCCGCTTCACTTGGCAAAGGTTTTCTGTTCCTTTCGCCCGCCCGATCCGAAACTCTCGCCGGTCGGGTAGGTTGGAGCAGCTGCGCCAAACCGAGATGCACCTGTGCCTGGCTCGTCGACAATTGCACGAGGGCAGCCAAAGATTTTTGGGTGAAAGGAAATCTAAGTCGTTCGCTAGCTTGCTCTTACTGGCGGGCCCGAGCGGCCCGATTAGTCGTCTGTCTCAAGCTGACACAGATTCGTCTCAAGCCGGCGCTTGGCAGCCGATCTTTGATCGAGAAAGGCGCGATGCGACGAGAAGTCTCAAAGCGGCCTAGGAGACCGCTTCGACCAGTTCCTTTTGCGAGGAGCGCAAAGCGATATTGTAGCGCTTGAGTTTGCGATACAGCGTCGCGCGGCTGATGCCGAGCATCTTACCGGCAAGGGCTTTGTCGCCTCCGGCCTGCTCGAACACGCGCAGGATTGTCATGCGCTCCAGATCGGCGAGCGCCGTAGTGGAAAGCTCGGCTGCATCCTCGCGCGTCAGGCCGGAATCCTCCGCGCCGCGAATCGCAGGCGGCAAGTCCGCCACATCAATAGTCCGATGATCGCCCAGCGCCAGAGCGCGGGCAATGCAGTTCTCAAGCTCCCGCACGTTCCCAGGCCATTCATATTGCAAGAAGCTTTTCATCGCGCCGGGAGCCACCTGAATGTTTTCGCCCGGAGCGTAGCGGTCCAGAAAGCAGTGTACGAGCTGCGGGATATCCGAGCGGCGCTCGCGCAGGCTCGGCAGATGGACGGTGACGACGTTCAAGCGGAAGTATAGATCCTTGCGGAACGTGCCGGCGCGGTAGGCCGCTTCGAGCTCGCGGTTGGTTGCGGCGATCACGCGCACGTCCACGGACACTTTTTCGTTGCTTCCGACCGGCCGAATTTCCTTTTCTTGCAGCACGCGCAGCAGCTTCGCCTGCAGCTCCAGCGGCAACTCGCCGATTTCATCCAGGAAAATCGTGCCACCGTTCGCCGCGTAAAAAAGCCCCGCCTTCGATCTCAGCGCGCCTGTGAACGCGCCCTTCTCATGGCCAAATAGCTCGCTTTCCATCAACGTCGGAACCAGCGAGCCGCAATCCACGGCGATAAACGGCATCGGCGCCAGCGGCCCGCGGAAATGAATCGCGCGCGCAACAAGCTCTTTCCCCGTTCCGCTTTCACCGGTGACGAGGACTGGCGTACGAATGTCCTTGAGCCGCGAGACCATCCGCAGTACATCCTGAATCTTCGCGGATGTGCCGGTGATCCCGTCGAGTTGCGTGTCCGCGTTCACGCGCTCGCGCAGAAATTGATTTTCCGTGACCAGACGCACCTTTTCCGCCATCCGCTGCAGCAGTTGCCGCAATCGCTCCACGCGAAACGGCTTTTCGATATAGTCGTACGCCCCCTCCCGCATGGCCTCCACGGCGGACTCGATCGACCCGTGCCCGGTCATGATGGCCACCTCGGCCCGCGGCAGCATCTCTTTGATCTTTCGCAGCAAGTCCGTGCCGGAAAGGCTGGGCAGCTTCAAGTCGGTGACCACGATATCGGGAGGCGCCGTCTCGACCGACACGAGCGCGGCCTCGGCCGTTTCCGCTTCGGCGCAGACAAGATTCAAACCCTGGCCGACCGTCATGCACAGCCGGCGGATGCTCTGTTCGTCATCCACGATCAGAAAGCGAAGTCGCGACTCTTCCTTCATGGTTTTCCTATGGTTTTCTCGACTGCGGCCAGAAGCTCCTGGACGCGGAAGGGCTTTTCGACGCACGGCGTTCCGTCCTGCGCGAGCAAAGCGATGGTCTCCGCGCTGGCCGTGTCGCCGGTAATAAACACAATTCGCGCGGCGAGTTCCGGCCGGTGCCGGCGAACCCAATCGTGCAGATCCGCGCCGTTGATCCCGCCCGGCGTGCGGAAGTCGGAAATCACTCCGCGAAAATCATTCGACGCCAGCAATCGCAAACCCGCGGCCGCTGATGGCGACGGAACCACGTCGTATCCATGCCGCTCGAGCGCAGTCCGCAGGAACGCAGCCACGGATGGCTCGTCTTCGATCACCAGGATTCGTGGCCTCGCTTGCGTCGCCGCGCTATTCGCCGCCGTCATGGCGCGCTCTCCGTCACCAGTAATTCGGCTCCTTGCGCCGCCACCGGAAGCCGAACCACAAACGTGCAGCCGATACCGTCCGCATTGTTCCGCGCGACGATCTCGCCTTGATGCGCGCGAATGATGCCGTAGCAGATGCTCAGCCCCAGGCCTGTCCCCTTGCCCACTTCCTTCGTCGTGAAAAACGGATCGAAGATACGCTCGGGATGCGAAATCCCCGGGCCGTTGTCGCGGAACGCGATTTCCACGTGCCCCTCGCGATGCGACGTCGAAATCTCAATCTTTCCGGGACGCCGCACTTCCTGAATCGCGTCGTAGGCGTTGTTCAGGATATTGAGAAAGACCTGCTGGAGCTGATGCGGGTCCCCGATCGTGAGTGGCAATTCGTCCTCGTAGCCTTCCGTCATCTGGACGCCGTGATTCGAGAAGTCGTAGGCGCGAAGCTGCAACGTCTGCCGAAGCACCGAGTTCACGCGCACGGGCTCGCGTTGCGCCGGCATGTGCCGCGCGAAGCTGAGCAGGTTCTGCACGATCACGCGCGTTCGCTGCGCTTCCTGCAGAATCACCCGCAACTCTTCCTTCGCTTCTTCCGGCACCGCGGGATTTTCGAGCAGCAGATCGGTGAATCCCACGATCGCCGCCAGGGGATTATTCACTTCGTGCGCCACGCCGGAGACGAGCTGTCCAAGCGCCGCCATTTTCTCCGTGTGCATCAGTTTCGCTTGCAGGTCGGCGGCGTCCGTGATGTCCGCCATCACCACGACCACGCTGTTGATGTCGCCCTGCTCGTCCCGCATGGGACTCAAGCTAATCGAGAAATGCCCGGCGGTGCCGTTGCCGCGAAAAATCGGCAGCTCCAGATTCTCCACCGCGGTCCCGTCGAGAGTTCGCTCCAGCGCTTCGGCCAGCGCCGGACGCCGCGCCTGCGGAACCATTTCCACCAACGGCCGGCCCAGCAGATCCTGCTCGCGATATCCCGCTTCGAAGCAGCGCCGGTTCGCGTAACTGACCAGTCCCACGGTGTCGAGCACCAGAATCATGCTCTGCGTGTTGTTCAGGATGTTGCGGTTGAAATCGCGCTCGCGCCGGTAGCGCCGCTCCGCCTCGCGCCGGTCGGTGATGTCCTTCAACACGTGGATCGTGCGGCCTTCGTCTTCTTCGCCGGCGTGAATGCGCGACGTGGATACCAGATAGGTTCGTTCGCCCGCCCCGTGAACGAACTCCTCGAGCGCCGCTCGCGCGTTGCGGCAGAAAGGACACCGCCCCGGCTGCGCCGGCGATGCCAGTAGTTCCAGTTTGCCGATGTCCCGGCCGACCGCTTCCGCCGGACCCATTTCTAGCAGATCGGCGAGCGCGCGGTTCAGCCGCAGCACTCGCCCGGAATGATCGTGCACCACGATGTAATCCGAGATGGCGTCAAAATCCTCGACCCATTGCTTTCGCGACCGCTCGATCCGTGAGAACAGCCGCACGTTTTCGAGCGCCACCGATGCGTGGCTCGCCAGCGCTTCGAGGAGCTGTCCTTCCGTTGCGGAAAGCTCGCGGCCCAGGTCCACCAGGCACAGCACGCCCAGCAGTTCGCCTTCGCTCTCCGTCAGGCGCACCAGGATTAAATCGCGCCATCCCAGCGATTCGGCCAGCTCGCGGCCCAGCAACATCGTGCCGGTGCCAAACTGCAGCGCGGCGGACGGAACAGTCGCCCGCTCGCCCAACGCAGCCGCCAGGCGGCCCTGAACCAACTTTTCCCAACGGTCGGCCGGCCCGCTCAGCGCGGCAATTTCCCATTCGCTGCCGCGGCCTAGCGCCAGCACAACCGCGCGCGCGCCCAGCATTTCTGCTGCGCGGGTTGTCAGCCGCCGGGCAAACTCGACCGTCCCAACAGATGGGTTCAGCTCAAGTGTGGTGGCGGAAAACTGCGCGAGCAGGCTCTCGAACGAGCCATCGAGACGAGACGGTACTTCCCGAATTCTTTCAAGTGCACGCATGGAGGTTATAGGGGGCTTGCGCGCGCTTCGCCTATACAATTAAAGACGTTACGGCGTTATCTCATTTTGAGTCAACAAGCACGCCGCTGCGGTTGCCGTAACCGACAATCCGCCCTCTGTCGCAACCTGAGACCCCCAGCAGCCGCCATGCGCACCGATGAGACACTGCGAGCCTGACTCGGCCGTCGTCAGACGAAAGAAGTAATCCAGTAACACTTGTGTTATCTGTTGTTTACAACTGGCCGTAACGAATTACAGACCATGCCTCAGAGCCCCCCGCTCGTGGCATTACCCGTGCCTTTTCTGCTGCTGGGGTTCTGGGTCTCGGGAGGAACATACCAGTGAAAAACAGGGTCATCATCGCATCCATAGGTTTGGCGCTGCTTCTCGGAGGATCGGCCGTTCTGCCGTTGAAAATGTCCGCGCAAGACGCCGCTAGCGAGGCTGCCAAGCGCAAGGTCCGTACCAGGGTCACTCCGGAATATCCGGCGCTCGCCAAGCAAATGAACGTGACCGGGAAGGTCAAGATCGAGGCCACGGTCGCGGCCGACGGCCACGTGGTGAACACACGAGTGGTGGGAGGCAGCCCGCTTCTGGTCAACGCCGCGCTCGACGCTCTCAAGAAGTGGCATTTTGAACCAGGCCCGAAAGAAACCACGGAAATAGTCGAATTCGCGTTCAGCGGACAAGAGTAGCGGCCCTCCGCGCGGCGGCGCGCGGGTGCGTTTGGAACGACAGGGGAGCGGAGGCTTTTCAAAATGACGATTGGCAAGAAACTTTATTGGGGATTCGGCTCGATCCTGGCGGTCATCCTGTTTCTGTTCGTGATCAATATCTTCACCGTCATGCGCCAGTACAGCACGCGCTCGGCGGTTGCCTCCACCCTTGCCGATGTCCAGACGATTGAAGGCGTTCGCTACAAAATGATCGAGAATCGCCTCTCCCTCGGCAACTATCTTCTCAGCGGTGACCTGCGCGACGAGGAAAAGACCAACAAGGGCGTCGCTGAATTGCAGGATCTCCTGAAGACCGCCGAAACCAAAGCCACTGACGCCGCGCTCCGTTCTTCCCTCTCTCAGGTCGAAGACAACGAACGCGGCTGGGCCGAAAATTTCGCAAAGGAAATGATCGCCAAGCGCCATTCCGTGGATTCCGGGGACTCCACCGTCTCCGATTTGCAGATCTTCTACCTGCAGCACGATCCGGCTTCCTGGATCAACCGCTCGGCCACGATCCTGGACGAAGCCAGCCACTCCGTGCACAAGGCTCAGGAAGATTCCACCGCGTCCTCGTCTTCATCGTTGATGGTCAGCAATATCGTGATGACGCTCGGGACGTTGCTGGGCGTTGTGTTCGGAGGTTTCGTCGCCTACTACACGGCAAAGTCCATCAAGGAGCCGCTCAATCACCTGATCGAAGTGGCGCACAAAATCGGCACCTCCGGCGATCTCGACCAGACCATTGATTTCCATCGCAGCGACGAAGTCGGCGTGCTCGCGCAGAATTTCAACCAAATGATCGTTCACCTCAAAGAAATGGCCAGCGTGTCGGCGGCCATCGCCGAAGGCCAGTTGTTCGTCGCCGTCCAGCCTCGCTCGCAGCAGGACACCATGGCCAAAGCGTTTGCGCGCATGACCCAGGGACTCCGCGAGCTCGTTCGCCAGGTGCGCGACAGCGCCTCGCAGGTGGCCAGCGGCGCGGGACAGATGGCCAGCGCTTCCGATGAATCGGCCAAGGTCAGCGTGCAGGCCGCCTCGGCGATTGATGAAGTCACCAGCACGATGCATGAGATGAGCGTCAACGTGCAAAACGTCGTGAAGAACACCCAGGTACAAGCCTCCAGCGTCGCCGAAACGTCCTCCTCGATCGACCAGATGGTCACTTCGATTCAGCGCGTGGCGGACACCGCCAAGATGCTCGTGGACATCTCCCACCGCTCCCGCGAAGAGGCCAAGACCGGCATGGCCACCATGGACAAAGCCACCGAAGGACTCAATCGCACCAGCCACGCCATCCAGGCTTCGGCTGAAATCATCGACGTTCTCGGCCGCCGCGCCGACGACATCGGCAAGATCATCGAAGTGATTGACGATCTCGCCGAACAGACCAACCTGCTTGCGCTGAACGCCGCGATCGAAGCCGCGCGCGCCGGCGAGCATGGCCTCGGATTCGCCGTCGTTGCCGAGGAAGTGCGGAAACTCGCGGAGAAATCCACGCAATCAACCAAGGAAATTTCCGAGCTGATTCAGGGAATTCAGAAGGAAGCGCGCGAGGCCGTCGAGAACATGGACAAGAGCACCTCCATGGTTCAGGAAGGGCTGGTGCTCAACAAGGACCTCAGCCTCGCCCTCGATAAGATTTCCGACGTCGTCTCCGAGGTCTATAAGTTTTCTCAGGAAATTGGCGCCGCCACCATGGAGCAGTCCAGCGGCTCCGCTCAAATCGCCAAGGCCACCAACCGCCTCACCGAAATCACTCAGGAAATCAATTCCTCGGTGGAAGAGCAGGCCTCGGGCGCGCAAGCCGTCGTTCGCTCGATGGAGCGGATGCGCGAGCTCGTGCAGCAGTCCACATCCAGTTCCACCGAACTCGCTGCGGCCGCCGAGCAGATGTCCAAGCTCTCTCGCAACCTGCTCGATTCGATGGATCGCTTCGCTCTGGAAGAGTCTCATTCCGACCACCGGCAATCCGGCGGGCGCCGTTCGGCCCCGGAACGCCACGAGCGGGCGGAATATGCGGAAATGGTCCGCTCCTGAAAACTCACAAAACCATCATGGACAAGGAACTCCAGGTCGTCGGCTTTCGGATCGGGCGGGAAACCTTCGGACTGCCGATTGCGATGGTGCGGGAAATCGTCCGCGTCCCGGAAATTACGTCCGTTCCAAACGCGCCCGATTATATCGAGGGCGTCATCAACCTGCGTGGGCGGATTATTCCCGTCGTTGATTTGCGCAAGCGCTTCGGCGAAAAAACGTTCGAGCCTCACAAGACCAATCGCATCGTGGTCGTCGAGATGGAAACGCGGAGGATCGGCCTGCTGGTGAATTCCGCCTCCGAAGTTTTGCGCATTCCACCGTCGGAAATAGAAGAGCCGCACAACGTCTTTAAGGAAGGCGAGCTGAACTACATCACGGGGGTTGGCAAGTTGAAGGGGCGGCTGGTCATCCTGCTCGATCTGAATCGGATTCTGCAGCGGGGAGAGCTTCAACGCCTCGAAGACGTCGCGGACTCCGCTGCCGCCGTCCCCGTGGGCACCGCCGGACGAGATTTCTAGGCTGGGCCCAGGACTTTCATCGAGGAACGCATGTCCACCACCACACTCACGACGCAGGTCCCGCTGACGGAACCGGAATTGAAGCTTTTGCAGACGCTCGTCTATCAGGAGTGCGGCATGTATTTTGACGAGCGCCGTACGCATTTCCTCCGCGACCGTCTGCAGCGCCGCCTCAAAGCCTGCCAGCTCGACTCGTTTTACAGTTACTACCGCCTGCTCACCAGCCGCGAAGGCAAAAAAGAGCTGGCCGCCCTGCTCGAAAATTTGACGGTCAACGAAACCAGCTTCTTCCGCATCCGCCCGCAGCTCGACCTGTTTCAGAAGGTCATACTCGAGGAAATCCTAAAACGAAAGCAGGAGCGCCGCGACTGGTCCCTGCGCATCTGGAGCGCCGGCTGCTCGACCGGGCAGGAACCCTACACGCTGGCGATCATGGTCTGCGACGCGCTGGCTTACTACTACCTGCGCAATCCGCTTCCCTTCGACATGCCGACGCCGAAGCCGTTGATTCCGCCTCCCTGGAAAGTCGAAATCATCGCTTCGGACATCAGCTATGCCGCGCTGCTCACCGCTCAGCAGGGCGTGTACACCGAAAATCAAATGGATACCGTGGACTACACCACCCGCCTGCGTTATTTCGATAAAGTCGGCGATAAATACGCCATCAAAGCGGCGCTGAAAAGCCTCGTGCAGTTCGATTTTCACAACCTGAAAACCGAATACTTGCCGCAGCACAATGACGTGATTTTCTGCCGCAACGTGATGATCTATTTCGACGAAGCCGAGCAGAAGCGGTTGATTGACAAATTTCACCGCTGCCTGAATCCGGATGGATATCTCTTCGTCGGCCACGCCGAAAGCCTTTTCGGCTTGACCACGAAATTTCACATGATTCACGAGAACAACGCGACCGTTTACCAGCGGCTCGAGGGGGCGCAGTGAGTTTTCCGTCCGACGAACAGTCCTCCGAGCTCCGCGACCTCTTCTTCGAGAGTGCCCAGGAAATCCTCCAGGGCATGAACGAAGCGGGGCTGGCGCTCGAGGCGCGTCCCGGCGATGTCGAGCAGCTTCGGCACGTTCGTCGCGCCGTGCATACGCTCAAGGGAGACTCGGCTGCGTGCGGTTATCGCGAGCTGAGCGAGCTCGCCCACGACCTAGAAGACGTGCTCACTCCGGAACTCGCCCAGCAGAACGCGGGCCTGATCCCCGAGGTGATTCTCACCGCGGCCGACACGTTTCACGAAATGCTGGCGGCCTATCGCAACAATTTGCAGCCGCCGGCCGGAGGCGCCCTGCACGAGCATATCCGGCGGCTGCTCAACAAGCCGGCGGCGCAGGCGCAAGACGTGCCCGCCGAGGCGAACTTTGAATGGAGCGAATACCAGCGCCTCATGATCGTCGAAGCGCTGCGCCGCGGCGAAAACGTTTACAACATCGCGCTGCAGCTCGATCCGGAAGCGCTGCTTCCCGCGGCGGCTTTCGAATTGGCTCGCAAATCTCTCGACGGAGCCGGCAGGGTGCTGGCCATCCGCCCCGAGGACGGCGCGTCAGCCGAAGATTCCCGGTCCATTCGAGCGGCGCTCTCCACCACCAAAACCGCGGACTGGATCCGCAAGCGCTGTCACGTGCCGTCCGTGGTTTCGAGTATTTCCGTCGAGCGGGCGCCCGTGTTGCAGTCGCCGCCGCGCGACTTGCTGGACATCCTGATCGAGTCGGAAGCCGCTGCGCTCTCGGCGGGCGTCAAGCCGGTCATGCCCGCTACGGTGCCCATCGAGGAAGACGAAGCGCACGAACCCGCCGCATCGTCGGGACTCGCCCACGCCGCCGCCGAAAACATGCTTCGCGTGGACGCCACCCGCATCGACACGGTGATGAATTTGGTCGGCGAAATGATCATCGGAAAATCCATGCTGCAGCGCGCCATGGCGGAATTCGAACGCCGCCATTCCAAGGATCCGCTGCGCGGAAGACTCGCGGACGCGCTGGCGTTTCAATCCCGCGTGCTGGGTGAGCTGCAGAAATCGGTGATGAAGATCCGCATGGTTCCCGTCGAGCAGCTTTTCCGCCGCTTTCCGCGAATCATCCGCGACGTCGCGCGGCTCCGCAACAAGGACATCGTGCTGGAACTCGCCGGAGAGAATACCGATCTCGATAAGAGCATCCTCGATGCGCTATCCGATCCCCTCGCCCACCTCGTCCGCAACGCCGCCGACCACGGCATCGAAACCGGCGCGGAGCGCGAGGCGGCCGGAAAATCCGCGCGCGGCACGATCCGTCTGAACGCCTATCACGATGGAGATCAGGTCGTAATCGAAGTGTCCGACGACGGCCATGGACTCGACCGCGAAAAGATCGTCCGCCGCGCCATCGAGCGCGGACTACTTTCGGCCCAGGAAGCCAATCAGCTCAACGAGATGGAGAGTCTCCAATTGATTTTCGCTCCGGGCCTCAGCACCGCGGACGAAGTCACCGAGATTTCCGGACGCGGTGTCGGTCTCGACGTAGTCAAATCTTCGCTCGAAGCCTTGAAGGGCACGGTTGAGCTCCATAGCACGCCCGGACAGGGCACGACGTTCCGGCTTCTCGTGCCACTCACGCTCGCGAGCATTCGGGCGCTCTTGTTCCGCGTCCACGGACGCCTTTACGCCGTGCCGCTTGCTTCCGTCGCGGAAATCGCGCGGATCACCGAGCAGGGCATTCACCGCATCGACGACCACGAGGTGTTTCAGTTGCGCGAGCAGGTTCTCACGCTCGTTCGGCTGGACCGGCTTGGTCCGCACGCCGTGGGCGAACGCGCCGCGCGTATTTTCGTGATCGTGATCGGCACTGGCGGCCGCAAGTTCGGCCTGGCGGTCGATAGCCTCATGGGCGAAGAAGAACTTGTCATCAAGGCGCTCGAAGATCAGCTGGTCACGTCTCCGATTGTGAGCGGCGCTTCCATCCTCGGAGATGGAACGGTCGTCCTGATCCTCAACGTTCCGGCAGTTGTCTCGCATCTCTCTCGGATTGCCCCGCTGGGAGCCACGGCATGAGCCAAAAGATCCGTGTGCTCGTGGTGGATGATTCCGCGCTGATGCGGAAGCTCATTCCGCAAATCCTCGTAAACGATCCCACGATCGAAGTCGTGGGCACGGCGATGGACGGTTTGATCGGGCTGCGCAAGATCCAGGAACTTCGCCCGCACGTGGTGACGCTCGATCTCGAAATGCCGCGCATGGATGGCATCGAGATGCTGCGACAGATCACGCGCAAATATCACGTTCCCGTCATCGTGGTCAGCGCGCATACCGAGGAAGGCGCTTCGCTCACCATCAAGGCGCTCTCCCTCGGCGCATTCGATTTCGTCACCAAGCCGCAGGACGCCGCGTCGGGACACCTGCAGCAGATTGCTTCCGAGCTGGCGCTCAAGATCAAGGTCGCGGCCTCTTCGGGCGCGCCGAAAATGATCATCACCCTGCCGCCGACGAAGCGGAAGGAACGGCGGAGCTTTCCCAATCAGCCGCGCTGGCCTTCGCGCATCGTGGCCATTGGCATTTCCACCGGCGGACCGAACGCGCTGCAGTATCTTTTTTCGCAGCTTCCGGAGGATTTTCCGGGATGCCTGCTGGTCGTGCAGCACATGCCCGAGGGATTCACGGAAATGTTTGCGCGGCGGCTGGATGAATCCTCCGCGCTCGAAGTGAAGGAGGCGCAATCCGGCGATTTGCTTCTTGCCGGCCGCGCGCTGATCTGCCCGGGCAATCGTCACATGAAAGTTTGCCACATGGAGCACGGCGACGTCGCCATTCTCGTGGACCAGCCGCGCGTCAACGGCCATCGCCCGTCGGTCGATGTGCTGTTCCATTCCGTGGCCCATACGTTTGGCAGTAAAGCCGTGGCGGTGCTGATGACCGGCATGGGTGAGGACGGCGCCGCGGGCATGGGCGCCATTCAAGCTGCGGGCGGCGTGACGCTGGCCCAAAGTCCGGACACCTGCGTCGTGGACAGCATGCCTCGCTCCGCAATCACCCGCGGATTCGCCAGCCGCGTGGTTTCGCTTTCCGCGCTTGCCAGCACTCTGCAGGCGAAATGTCTTCCCGACCGGCCGCAGCAGGCCGAGCCGGCGGCTGTTCCGAGCGGTGTGGCCGCCGGAGAAACAAGTTCTCGAAGGAGATCGTCATGAAACAGTTTGAAGCTTTGACCCGAAAAGACAATCAGCCGGTTCGCTACCTCATCGTGGACGATTCGGTCTTCGCGCGGAAGAGCCTCGCGAAAATGATCGAATCGTTCGGCGGACGCCTCGCTGGCGAAGCTGGCGACGGTTGCACGGCGATCACTGAATACACGCGCACGAAGCCGGACATCGTGCTGATGGACATCACCATGCCGCAGATGGAGGGCATCGAAGCGGTCGAGCGCATCGTCCAGGAACATCCCGATGCGCGCGTCGTGATGGTCTCTTCGGTCGGCTACCAGGACAACATCCTGGCTGCGCTGCAGAAGGGCGCGCGACACTTCGTGCAGAAGCCGGTGAAGCCCGACGCGCTCTACGAAATCATCCGCTACGTACTCAACGACGACGGCGTGACCCCGCCGCCCACCATCACCGTGGAAGAAGGGAAAGTACGATGAAGATGGATCTGATTCAGCCGTTTATCGGCTCGCTCGATACCGTGCTCGCGGAAATGATGCAGGAGCCCGCGAAGATCGCCGACCTCGCGATGGAAGAGGACGGCTATCGCAAGAAAGGCCTCGCCGCCGAAGTCATGTTCAAAGGACAGATCGAGGGGCGCATCGTGCTCGATATGGAGCCGCAAGCCGCCGCGAAAGTGGCGAGCTATCTCGCCGGAGCCGAAGTCGATCCCGGCGAGCCGATCGTTCCGGAAGCCGTCTGCGAGCTGGCGAACATGGTGATCGGCAACGCGGTAACGCAGCTCAACGATCGCGGCTTTCAGTTCAAAGTTTATCCGCCGGCGCTGTTGACCGAAGAGCAGTGCGCCAAAGCCGGCCAGGATTCCGAAGCGACGATCCTGTGCTTCGAAACTCCCCACGGAAACGTCTACCTGAATATCGCCATGCACTACCACGCGCGCCGCAGCCGCGAACGCGCCCCCATGGCCGTTGGATAGCCTTGCCGTTGCCTTGGTGGCACAGACAATCCTGTGTGTGCGCTTCGCTCCGGCCGGCGCGTTCGTAGGGGCACGATATATCGTGCCCGGCACACTTCCTTGGCTCAATTTAAGCCGTCCGGCAGGTGGCCGACGTTCGGGCATTAGACCTTGCGCGTGGCGAGTGGCCCACCCTCAGGCCCTGCGCGCGCCGTCGCTTCCGTCCCCGCATGCCCAGATCACACCCGCTTTCATTCGGAGCATGAGCCACAATTGAGAGGGTGCTTGCCGTTTCCTTGCCCTTCAGCCTTTGACCTTCGGTTTCCAATCCGGATTCGGCGGACACGAATGCGCCTTTCCACCTGAATAGAAACCGAAACTGCTCCACACCCAGTCCTTCGGGTGTTTCACCAGTCCCCGTTTCACGGGATTGAAGTGCATGTAGTTCAGTTTCTCGTTCTTCTTCTTCCAGCTCCACACATTGAAGTCGTAGAACCGCCGTTGCCAGAACGGCTGGCGCTTCGCGGAGGGTGCTTCGTCCCATAACCGCCCTTGCCCCGGTGCAGCGCGTTTCCTTCGACGCCGCCCGTGCATCGCGCGAGAAACCCGTTGCTTCAGCACCTGCATCACCGTCGTGGGGATTCCCACTCTTGGCTCGGTGATCATCACATGAATGTGCTCCGGCATCACGACGTAACCCTGCAACCCGAAATCCCAACGATCCCGAACCTGGTCCAGAATCGTGAGAAAGAGATTGCGCGCCCGCTCCGTTCCCAACAGCGGCTTGCGCCGGTAGCAACTGCACGTGATGAAGTGCAGGTGGCCCATTCCGTAGCGCCGCTCCAGTCGGTTCTTCATTCAATTACTCCAGAATTTGGCAGGATGTTGCATCTGTTTCGCAATCCGCCAATCGCGTCCGCATGTTACCGATTTACACCCGCGTTCATTCGAGCCGGGATTTACATTCAAGGGGTGCCGCATCCCTTCGTTGCTCCGAAGGGTCCGCGAGAAAACGCTGCCCATCGCCGGCATTGATAGGCCGTCCATCCTCGTCTCGGATTCACTCCCCACACACTCAACGCCCGGAGCAGCGCCGATGTCAGCTCACAGAAGGCCCGCGCCCGTGGCACAATGTCCTCGCGCACCCTCCCCAATTCGAAGGGATGCGACACCCAATCTAGGTCGGTGTCCACGAATCACTACGCGTGGTGTGATATTGTTTGCCCGCGCTGCGACGTCAGTTCCCTAAATCGCACGAGACGGAACGGCAGCCCGCAATGCCTGCGTAGACTCCAAGGAAAGCTGGCGAAGTGGTATCATCCCACCGCGTCGCCGGTCAAGCCCATACAATGAGAAGCAAAAGCCGCGCGAAAGGGTGGGCCACCCGCCACGAAGAGCCTGGGCAAAGGGATTTCTTATGCCCGTGCAAGAGATGGAGCTAGGGTCTTTTTTAGGCAGCAGGGGGCGAGGATAGAAATTCTTGCGAAAGCTAGTAAGGCGAATGAGTCTAAAGTAATCGCTCGCTTGGAGCAGCTCTATTGAGGTCCAAAGTTATGGATTCGTCAACGAATTGGCGGGGTGGCATAAGGAAAATTCAATACCTGTCTGACCTTACGGAAGTAAACCCTGAAAACGACAACATTGATGTCCACATCGTTCTGGAAGACGACCGCGAATTTACGTTCACAGTGGGAAGTCCCAACAACATCTTCTGGTGCATGGACAACGAGGGTGTAGATTACTTCTTCGGACAACCTATCCTCTTCGTAAAATATCTGACCACTGAGAATATCGAGAGAGCTCTAAGTGCCATCGTCGAAGAGGATAGCGGCAGGTGGCTTAAAATCTATGGTTGATCGTTCCAACGCTCACTGGATTTTCGGCGGGTGGCACACTTTTAGGAACCCTCGCAAGCGGTCAATTCCGTATCCGACGGGTGGCACACGTTCGGGCCCTAGATCTTGCGGGTGCCCAATGCTCGGTTTGTGAGCGTGGGGATTTTTCGCTTCCGCTCCCTTCCTGATTCATTCCATAGGATCGATTCCGATCACAATCTGACTTCTCCCCGGCCAGCACGGCCACCTGTACCTTTCTTGAACTTTCGTCCAACTGAAATATCTTCTGCGCCGTGCTATGTTCGAGCGTGCGCATTCGAATGACGAAGGCAAGGAGTCGAGCGATGACCGAAACTCGGTGGCCGCGAACGGGAAAACAGTGCGAGGCATTTTGCGACCACGGCGCTGCGCTCTCGTGCGTATTTCTAATCGACACTGTGGCGATTAGAAATCACCGCAACTCACTGAAAATAAACAATGGCGACCAAGTCTAATCGACACTCAACCAGACAGGACTCCCAGTGTCGTCCGCCAAAATGGATGGCGGATGAGCGTGGGAGATCGATGCGCCGCGCGCTCCGCGCGGAATTAACCGTCACACCATGCCAAGTCCCTTGCGGCCTAACTCATTCAAGACAAAGGATTGGCACCCTTGCGAAGTGTCACACTTTTTCGAGGGTCGGTATTTGCCACACGGAGAAAGAAACAAAGCTGCCCACCTGCCCTTCACTTCGTTCAGGGTGAAAAGGCGGCCGCTACAAAACAAGCAGTTAATGGCGCGAGTTTGCCAAGGTTTGGCGCCGGGCATCCGCCTAGGTTTATTGGCGGACCGTGCCCCTACGAACAGCGACAGCAACCGCAAGAGAGATCACCGGGTGCGGGCGCCGATGCGGCGGTATTCGGTGCCGTGGCGGAACAGGCCGGCCTTGGGCATCTCCTCGGAGTAGACGACGCGCGCGGGCAGAAAAATATTGGCGGCGTCGGGCGAGTAGGGAACGGCAACGTCAATCGCGGCGTCGGCGGCGTAGCGGCGCTTGCTGCGGAAGCACATGCCGACTGGAGAAATATCCTCGCAGACGGCGAGTTCATCGTCCTCGCCGGGCTGGCGGATGCAGGCAGTGAGGCGCGTCTTCAGCCGCAGGCGCTCGCGGCCGCGCTGATCGCCCGTTTCGGGAACGGCGCCCGCGGCGTCGGCGCCGCGCCGCTTGCGGGGCGCGAGTTTGTCCTCGTCCTCGTTGGGCGCCTGCGTCCAGATGCTGGGCACTCCGCAGGTCTTGCAATGGCGCGCGATTCCGCGATTCGTTTCAAACGCGCGCAGCTCCAGCTCGTTCAGGTGCACGACTTCGCGGCTGCGGCAGTAGCTGCATTCGAGCAGCATGCGCGCGACGGCTTCGGTGGATTCGGCAATCGCCGGGAATTCGACTCCCCACAGATCCATGGACGGATCGGGCATCTCGATGCCGTAAAGGTAGCCGTCCTTTTGCCGACCGAACTGGCCGACCACGCGGACCTGGCCTTTGCGATGCGATTCGTGCGGCGCCCTGCGCTGGAGGTGGACGAATTGCTCGGGCGTCAAAACCTGGTCCAGGATAATTACGGCGCCGCCGCGATTGATCAGCAGCGTGCGAGCGGGCGATTTGAATTCCTGGCCCTTGCTGTCGGTGCCGGAAGCTTCGAGCAACAGAGTCAGCGAGACGCGATCGGTGCGGCGGGACGACGCCGATGCCATTCGGTCCTCCTCAAGGGATCAAACCCCAATGGTTCAAAGATAACATACCGCGCGGCGGAGGTTGATGGCGACGCGGCGGCAAGCATCTGCGCCGGGCACGGCATGCCGTGCTCTTACAAAACCGTCGCGGAAAAATGGCGCAAATCGTCACTCGGGATTGGGGCGATACAGCCACTCGGCTGGCGGAGTGGCGGCACCGGGCGCAGTGGTTTCCGGCGCGATTGCGCCGGGCGCGGCGGCGTTCACGTCGCGGAGAATTGCGTCCACGATGCCGCGCTGCGGTGAAAGCGAGCAGATCGGATCGGTCGTCGAGGCGTCATGCGCCAGCAGAAAAGCCTGGCAACGGCAGCCGCCGAAATCCTGTTCGCGGCGATCGCAGGTGCGGCAGAGGTCGGGCATCCAATCCACGCCGCGGAATTTCTGAAACGCGTCCGATTCTTCCCAAATCTGGCGGAGCGAACGATTTGCGACATTTTCAAACGTCATTCCCGGCAGGACGTTCGCGGCGTGGCACGGCAGCACGTCGCCATCGGGCTTGACGAGGATTACTTTGCGTCCCCAGCCGCCCATGCAGGGCTTGGGATACTTTGCATAATAATCCGGGACGACGTATTCGACTTTGATCCGGCCGCGCAGGCGCTCTTCCGCCTTTTTCAGGATTTCGAGCGAGCGATCGAGCTGCGCGCGCGTGGGCAGCAGGCGCGCGCGATTGGCGAACGCCCAGCCGTAATACTGGACGTGGGCGAATTCCACGCGCCCGGGCGCGATTTTTTCCGTCAGCGCGATCATGTCGTCGAGCTGGTGCAAGTTGCCGCGATGAATCACGAAATTGAGGGTGAATCCAATGCGGTGGCGCTTCACCCACTCGGCGACGCGCAATTTCTGGGCGTGCGTGCGCGTGCCGGAGAATTCACGCGCGGCTTCTTCCTCCGCGCCCTGAAAACTGAGCTGGAAATGGTCGAGCCCCGCGGCCACGAGCTCTTCGAGGCGCTTTTCATCGAGGGGCAAGCCCGAGGTGATCATGCTGGCGTACAGGCCGGCGGCGCGCGCGGCGCGGATTATTTCGGTCAGGTCGGGACGGGCCAGCGGCTCGCCACCGGTGAAGTCAGCTTGCAGCACGCCGAGTTCGGCGGCTTCGCGCAGGACGCGCGCCCACGAGGCGGTGGAAACCTCGCGGCTTCGCGCGGTCAGCTCCAGAGGATTCGAGCAGTAGACGCAGTGCAGCGGACACCGGTGAGTCAGCTCGGCGACAAGAGCGAGAGGATTTGAGATTGTGTTCATCGGGCAGCGACCGACCGCTCGTTGTTAGATGCTAGGAGCGCGAATGGCGAGTCAGTGCCAAGCATTGGCGCCGGGCATCCGCCCTGAATTATTGGCGGACCGTGCCCCTACGAGAGCCGGCGAGACGCCGGCGCTACGCAAACCACGGCCGCGCGGCATGATTTCAATGGACACAAATGGCTCCCCACCACTGGCTTCATTCGAAATCCAGGGCGCGCTGTTCCTGGAGGCGCTCCAAATAGCCGAGGATATCCTGCTCGACTTTTTGCGGCGCCGCTTTCGAATACAATTTCTGCAAGTCCGCGACGATTTGCTGCACGGTGTGATTTCCGTCGCAGCGCTCGACGATTTCCAAGCTCGGGCCGTTGAGCCGCAGCGCGCGTTCCGGCATCAGGAGCACGCGCGACGGCTGAGACTTTTCATTGAGGCGGCAGCCCGGCGCGAGGCGCGGGCGCTTGGTTGGATCGGGCGTCACGCGGATTCCTTCGCGGGGCAGAATGCGCCCGGCGGCGGCCAGCCGGGCTCGACGTACGCGAAATAGAGAGCATCCAGCATGGCCCATAAGATGTCGCACTTGGCGCGGAGCGCGGCGAGAGCGAGCTCCTGTTCCTCGCGGTTGCGCGCGTGCTTGACCACCCAGGCGAGCGCGAAAGTCGCGTCTTCCGGCGCCTGCGTCATGCGGCCCTGAAAATAGTCGAGGCCGCTGGAAAGCCACGGGTAATGCTCGCGCAGCCGGTCCACGCGCAGAGTGATGAGATCCTTCGAGAAAAGTTCGGTGAGGGAGGAAGCCACGGCCTCAAGATGCGTGCGCTTGCTGACGAAATCCACGTAGGCGCCGACGGCATATTTTGTCGCGGGCAGAATTCCATCGCCGCGAATCGCCTCTTCGCGTGTGAGGCCCGTGGCCTCGACAAGCTTCAGCCACTTTTCGATTCCGCCGGGCCGCGTGCCGTCGCCATCATGGTCGATAATGCGCTTGCGCCAAGCGAGGCGAAACGCAGGATCGTCGGTGCGCGCGAGGATCGCTGCATCCTTGATGGGAATGCTGCTCTGATAGGAATAGCGGTTCAGCGCCCAGGCCTGCAACTGGCCACGCGTGAGTTTTCCTTCGTGCATCAGCAGGTGGAACGGATGCTGATGGTGGTAGCGCTCCTTGCCAATGGCGCGGAACTGCGCGACGAAGTCGGCTTCGGGAAGCATCGCGTTGGAGTTGGCGTCGCTCACAGTTCGAACTCCATTCCATCATAAGCAACTTCCCAGCCGGCGTCGCGGAGAGTTCCGCTCGCGGCGCTCGCTTCATCGAGCGCGGGATTGGTGTTGTTCAAATGAATCAGAACGCGGCGGCCTTTGGCGTCACGCGGAAATTGTTCGAGCATTCCGCCCGGTCCAGAAAGAGGGACGTGGCCGATCTGGCGGGCGGTCTTGCCGCTGCCGCGGACGTCAATCAGTTCGTCGTCGGTCCAGAACGTGCCATCGATGAGCGCGAGATCGCTTTCCCTGGCATGGCATTTCCATGCTTCATCGCGGCCGGAAAGGCTTGGGGCGTAGAAGAATTTCTTGCCGTTCTGCACGAATTCGAGACCGATGACGGCTTCGTCGTTCGCCAGATTTTTTCGGAGGCCGGCGCTGACGTAATCCGGGTAGTCGCCTCCGAGTGGCACGGCTTTACAGGTCAGGATGGATTTCGCTTCACCGTGCTGAAAGACGGAGACAGGCCGATCGAGCGGAAGGGCTTCCCATTGGACCGGAGGCACGGATCGCTCGAGGCTGCGGAAAAGAGAGTTCTCCTCCTTCAGCACGCGGAGCACGGACGGCGTCGCGTACACTCGCAGCGGCTGGAACTCGCGCAGATGGAGAAGGCCCATCACGCAATCCACGTCCGCGCTCATCAGAATGAGGGCAGAGACCGGCGTGCCGCGCGTGCTTTTAGCGGGGGCAAATTCAGGATCTTGCAAGAGCTGCTGACGGAGGTCGGGCGAAGCGTTTGGGAGAAACCACGCGGCGGGAGCAGGGGAAACAGCCACTTGAGCCTGGGTACGAGGGCGGAAGCCATGCAGTCCTCGGCGCGCGTGGTCGCAGTTTGAGCACCCGCAATTCCACTGCGGGAACCCACCGCCCGCGGCTGAGCCGAGGACCTTAATACGCATTCAAGAACTAGAGTTCAGCGTTGGCGTAGGAGCTGACTTCGCAGTTCAGGTCGACTACTTCATGCTGAGGTGTGGTCCATTCCATGGTCGTTCCTCCTAGATTATAGCCAAGAAACATCGCGCCAAAAACATCGACGCAATCCGAAAAGTATAGCGCAACGGGCTTGCGCCGGGCAACTCCCATTTTGACAGAAAGTTAGTTGTCCCATGCACGTCAGTGGAGCGCGGTTTCTGAGCCTTCCCAGAGACCGGTGGGGGTCACCAAATCACCCGCATGAGTCCCGCCGCCACGTTATAATGACGCCGCATGAAGCCAAGCCAACAGAAACCTCTGTCGTGCGGGATGAAGTCAATCGCGGCAGGAAGATGCTTTGCGCTGTTGATGTTGCTGGCGGTCGCCGGGGCGCCGCGGGTGTTCGCGCAGGGGATTCGCGTGGAAGGAGCGGTGCGGGATGGGAGCGGCGCTTCCGTGCCGGGGGCGCAGATCAAGCTCAGCGCCAATTCATATTCGGCAGCGACGACCACCGACAGATCGGGGGCATTCGCGTTCGACGGCGTGTCCGAAAAGTCCGGGACCGTCGTAGTCACGGCGAACGGTTTTCAGGAACCGCGACAGACTTGGACGACGGCCGCCGGAGTGCCGGTGCAGATCAGCATCGTCCTGCAGCCTCTCTCCGTGAACCAGCGAGTAACGGTGACGGCAGCCCGCACCGCGACTCCGCTGGGAGAAGCGCCGGTCAGCGACATCGAGCTTATGCATGAGGACCTGCGAGCAACCCCTGCTCTGACGCTGGACGATGCGCTGCGTCAGGTTCCCGGCTTCAGTCTCTTTCGACGCAGCAGCAGCCGCACCGCGAATCCGACCACGCTCGGAGTCTCGCTCCGCGGGCTTGGGGCCAACGGCGCAAGCCGCGCCCTCGTGCTCGAGGACGGCATCCCACTGAACGATCCATTTGGCTCCTGGGTTTATTGGGATCGCGTTCCCAGCGTGTCAGTCGCGAGCGTCGAAGTGGCGCAGGAGGGAGCATCCAGCCTGTACGGAAGCGAGGCGTTGGGCGGCGTGGTCCAATTTCTCACGCGGCCTGCCGAATATGGCGGCGTATCGCTGGAAACATCCTATGGCAACCAAAACACGCAGGACATCTCGCTCGCGGCGAGCGGCGGCATAGGGCGCTGGGAATCCACGTTTGCCGGCGAAGCGTTTCACACGGATGGCTACACGCTCGTTCCGGAAGCCAGCCAGGGCAGCGTGGATAGGGATGCATATTCTCAGCACGGCACCGCCGATCTGACGATCGCCCGCAAGATCGGCGCCGACGGCGAAGCCTTTGCGCGCGGGTGGTATTTCAACGACTCGCGCAATAACGGAACATTTGGACAGACGAACAGCATTCGCCTTGGCCAGGGAGCGCTGGGCGCGAATCTGGATTTTGGTTCGTTTGGCACGCTGCAATTGCGTTCTTACGCGGTCTTTCAGACCTATCACCAAACCTTTGATTCCGTCCCTCTGGATCAAAATAGCCAGCACCTCACGGATTTGCAGACGGTTCCCGCGCAGGGCATCGGCGGTTCGGCCGTCTGGTCGCGCGGGTTGGGAAAACGCCAAACGCTGGTGGCGGGATTCGACGAACACGTCGAACTCGGCCATAGCAACGAGCAGATATTTTCGGCCATCACTGGAAACAATTTGAGGGATACCGCAACGGGCGGCCATCAGCGTACTGCCGGCGTGTTCGGCGAGGACATCATTCAAATCGCGCCGCGATGGACGCTGGCGGTGAGCGCGCGGTTCGACGATTGGCGGAACTTCGATGCGTTCCTGGTCACAGTTCCCATTACGCCTGCGGGCCCAACCGTCACTCTTCCGTACGCCAGCCGCTCGTACACGGCTTTCAGCCCCAGAGCGAGCCTGGTCCATGAGGTGAATTCGCATGTTTCGTGGTCGGCGTCCGTATATCGGGCGTTTCGCGCGCCGACGCTGAACGAACTTTACCGATCGTTCCGGCAAGCCAACAACCTGACCGTTGCCAACGCGAACCTGACTGCCGAACGGCTCACCGGCGGCGAAGCAGGCATTGCGGCACAAGAATTCAACGGGCGGCTGCAATTTCACGGATCGTTTTTCTTCAATGAAATCATCAATCCAATTTCCAGCGTCTCCTGTCAGGTCACGCCGCTCCCGGCAATCTGCCCGGCGCCTACCGCCAATACTTTCACGTTCGTGCGCGCGAATTTAGGCCGCACGAGCGCACCCGGGTTCGAACTGGATTGGCTCGCGCGAATCACCGATCGCCTGCAGTTATCTGGCGGATATCAGTACGTAGATGCAACCGTGATCAGCGCTCCCGGACAACCGTCGCTCGTGAACCAATGGGTAGCCCAGGTCCCGCACAATGAGCTCACATTCCAGGCACGCTACACGAATCCGTCGCTGATCTCATTCTCGGTGGAGGGCCGCATGGTCGGAATGCAGTTCGACACAAACCAACTTCCGATGGGCAACTTTTTCGTTCTCGACGCCATGGCGTCGCGCAGTTTGACTCATGGAATCGAGGTCTTCACGGCGGTCGAAAATCTTTTCGACCAGGAATATGTTTCCACTGCCGCCACGTCTCTCTCTCCAGCGCAGAGGGGATTGCCGATCGCGGGGCGCTTCGGCATGCGCTTCGACTTTCCCTCAAAAAGATGCCGGTTCAGACGGTCGACGCAACACCCTCTAAACAGTAGTTCCGATAATACGTTTCAGAGAAGACCGATCTATTGGGGTGCCCTCACTTAGACCTAATCAGGACAGGGTTTTCTTTGAATCGACGCCCGCAATCGTATTTGACCTTTAAACTCCGCGAGATAGACTTCGAGCTGGTGTTGCATCGACCCATTGAGACCACCGAACTTATCAGGCACTAGCGACGGGCTGCTGTCAAAGAGCTTCCATAAAGGAGAGGGGGGTCAGCAGGAGGCTTCGGCAGTAAAGGGTTGCAGACTCCAGCAGCCGTCGTCCCGCGAAAATTATCGTGTAAATCGACGGTCAGCGCGATGCCAGGCTCCCGATCTGGCGGAATCAGCGATTTGCGATGACCTGGAAACGCGTCATCTCCCGTAAACCAGTACATGAAACGTTCCCAAAATTGCGGCTGGCCTGGGGTGCGGCCGATCCGCGGTGGGGGAGGGCGCCGGCTCGAAATCCGCGGTGTCGAGGAATACTTTGTGGGTCTTGGTGTCGAGCCCCATGGTCTTGGCGCCAATTTCTGTCTTGATGGTCTCCACTGCGATGAATTTGTCGGGCGAATCCTCGTGGAACACGTGCACCATGCCTTCGCGCGTCGAAGCGAAGATCAGACCTGTTTCGGGGTCGTAGGCCGCGGCGTCCACGCCGCCGGAGATCGGGAATGACTGGAGCACCTTCCCATTGTCGGAGTCGAGCACTACGAGCATTTGGGGATCGCGGCCCGCGCTGAAGAGGCGGTGGTGTCGAATGTCCATGGCAAGAGCCGTGGGCCCTCCGGCGGGAGCGACCGGCCAGCGCGATTTGATTTTCAGGGAACTAGAGTCCACCGCAACGATTTCGTTCTTGTCTTCTAGATTGATGTAAATCGTCCCCTTGCCGTCGGCGACGGCAAACTCAGGTCCGCCGCCGAGGTCAATCTTGCCGACTACGGCGTCGCTCTTGGCGTCGATGACGGTGGCATTGTGAGGGTCGCCGTTCATGACGAAGACCCGTTTCGAAAAGGGATCGTAGACGACGCAGTCAGCGTCCTTGTCGGCATCGATCTGGCCCGTTACCATAAGTGTCTTCAGGTCGAAAACGGTTACCTTCCCTTGCACGCCGTCGCTAATGAAGCCGCGGCCGAACTCCGTGGCTAATGCGACGCCGTGATCGAGCTTCAGGCCCGTGACGTTGCCGATCAGCGCGCCGTCATCGGCGTCAATAACCTTGATTTCGGTGCCATGGGAAAGATAGACGCGTCGCGAGGCGGAATCGACCGTGATGTAGTCGAAGTATTCTCGAGTGCTGCCTTCGGCTGCGCTGAAGCTATACTTCTTGAGTAGGTGATAAGCATTCGTTCCCGCGATCAAAAGCGAAACGCTCCCGAGCAGGCCGATTAGCGCGCCACTTGCCATACGACCGAGACCACAAAACTTCATACAAACCTCCCTCGCAACGCTAACTGTCGTTGTAGTCCGTGTCCCTTTGTGCCAATTTCACGCCACCGTGTCGACAATTTGTATCGAAGCGATTCTACATCCCGGTGATCGGGCCGCGAGCATAGCCGTGTGTTATACGGAGGAGATAACGGCGAACGTACGTCATTGGCAACTGCCGGCCCCGACATCACGAAACGCCTTTCCGGCTTCGGGTAGAAACTCCCAGTCATAGCTATGCGCGTGCAGGGTCAATTTGAGTACTCCATAGGTGTCTGCGTTGCGGACTTCGCTGGTGGGCAACGGCGTTGCGAAAGGCCGATGGCTCTTTCCGCCGGTCCCGACGACGAATTCGCGAATGCCGTGAGCGGGATCGGCCCGACCATCAGGATCCTGGGGTGCAAAGCGCTCGTAATCATGATCGTGGCCGTTGATGACTAACGCAGCTTTCGACTCGTAGAGATCCCGCCAGAAGGGTCTTACCTCAGGATCATTCCCGTGCTTTGCCCCGGAACTAAATAGTGGTTTATGCCAATAGGCGACGGTGCAGACAGCCGGATGTGCGGCGAGATCGGCCCGTAGCCACTTCTCCTCGGCGGATCCGGCTTGGCAGCCACCGACCTCAACGCACTCGCTGTTCAAGACGATCACGTGCCACGAGCCGAGATTGTAGCTGTAGTAGCCCGTCTTGGGGTCACCCGCATTCGCGCCGAAATAGTCGAAATAGGGAGCCGCGCTGCTGGAATGAAATTCATGATTGCCGGGCGAAGGACGCGTACGGGCCTTGAACCGTCCCCAGGTCGGGCCGTAACATTCGCGAAATTGTTGCGCAGTTCCTTCCTCGTAGGCATTGTCCCCGGCGGTGAAGACGGTACCTCCAATTGCATCAATAAGATTAGCTGTTGCCTTCGCCCCGGAAAGATCGGCGCAATCGGCGATATCGCCCGCACCGACGAGAACGGGATCTCGACTCGCCGAAGCCGAAGATGTCACTTGTAATGTAGCGATCGAAGAGCCCGGGCTTCCGCTCTCGTAATTTGTTTGATCCAAGCCAGCGAATGCAATCGCTCCCGCCACACAGCCAGACAGGACGATCAAGCTTCTTATCATGGCAGCTCCAAAAATCGGTGCCGTCCGGCGACCGTTAGAACTTGAATCGCAGCATGAACTGGATTTGCCGCGGCAAACCGGTGCCCGTGTTCGGCGATGCAGCGTTGTCGTTGTTGTTGTTGAAGTTCACCGTCCTGTTGATTACGGAGAATTGATCCGTCGGAAGCAGCGTAAATGCCCCCCCCGGCGTCGCCTGCCCGTAGTTAATTGTTAGCAGGCTCGGATCGCCGAGCTGGGTGTGGTTCAGGATGTTGAAAGCCTCCACTCCGAACTCCATTGCGAACCGCTCGGTCAATTTCGTTTCCTTCGTCAGCGCAAAGTCAATTTGCCAGGAGGGAAGGGCCCGAATAAATCCATTCGGTTCGTTCCCGAATCGGGCGATGGCTCCCGGAAAGACGGTTGGCATGGAACCCAGTCCAGCGGGATTCAGCGGAGGTGCTGTGAACGCGTTGATGTTGATCAGTGGCACACCATTGTGTCCTCCTCCGGGAACGTAAAGGGGCACGCCCGGAACCACGTCGGGGCGGTCGGCAGTCTGCTGGTCATTGCCGTCGGGGACCTGGCTTGGCTGGACGCCAAACAGAACCGTCAGAGGATGACCCGTGTGCCACAGACCAACGCCGCTCACGCTCCAGCCTCCAAGAAGCTTCCCTGCCACGCCGTCATTTTGCAGGAACGGCTTTCCCGGTCCGATGGGAAGCTCGTAAACGGTGTCCGTTACGAAGTTATGGCGAACGTCATAAATGCTCGGTCCAATCTCGCATTTGAGGCAGTTCACGTCTTGCGGGCCCACCGATTCGCCGCCTCCAATCGAACCATCATTGATCGAGTGGGACCACGTATAGCGCGATTGAAACGAAAAGCCGTTGGTGAATCGCCGCTCGAGCGAAAGCTCCAAAGCGTGGTAGGTGCTCGACCCGATGTCGCTTTTTATGTCGACCGACGTGAAGGGATCTCCTCCTGGATAGAATTGGTCCAGCGGCCGCGGGCAATTGCCGTTTACATCCGGCGGACTGGTGCACAAATTGACTGCGCCACGCGAAAACAGCCTTACGCCACGAGTCCCCAGATACGATGCCGTGAAGAGGAAGTCGGCGGGCAATTCGTGGTCGACCGTGAGTCCCCATTCCTCGGCGTAAAGATCCCGCCGGCCATGCCGTTGCAGAGCGCGAGGAGCATTCGCGGCGTTCGCGAAACCTGTCAGGTCCGGGACGGTCTGCTCGAAGGCTGGGATCAGAGTCACGGGGCCCTGCAGATTCCCCGTAAACGTGTCGCTTTCAAGTCCCGCATTCAGGTCGTCGTTTTGAGCGGCACCGTGATAGATGCCGAAGCCAGCACGAATCACTGTTTTGTTGTGAAGAGCACCCGGAGCCCAAGCCAGGCTTACGCGTGGATCAAAGTTCAGGTAATCAGGGTTGTACAGAGCTGGATTGCGCGGGCAGGCCGGAGTATTGATGGGACCCGGGCTCGGTGCGATATTTGTTGACGTCGGTCCCAAGCAAACGCCGTGGAATTGGTCCAAATCGAACACGGTGGTTCTACCGTCGGCCTCGTTCGCAACGCCGTAGTATTCGTAGCGAATCCCCAGATTTGCCGTGACCGTGGACGTAATCTTCCACTCGTCCTCAAAGTACG
The DNA here is from genome assembly GCA_031296075.1 of Candidatus Acidiferrales bacterium. GTDB lineage: Bacteria > Acidobacteriota > Terriglobia > Acidiferrales > UBA7541 > Palsa-295. The sequence goes on along the minus strand of JARLGK010000086.1, from coordinate 2,760 downwards.
GCATATAGAAGGCGCGCCGCAGTTTGTGGCAGCACCAGGGAGCCGTAAAGCTAACTTGATCGACCTGACCATTGAACACCTCCTGGGGGTTGCTGCCGAAGCTAAGGGTGTTGCTGGCCGTCTTGCCCTGATTGAGACGAACCCGGCGGATTTCCATCCCGGTTTTGAACGTGTGACGGCCGTGAGTCCAGGTCAGGTTGTCGATCAAGCCGTATGTCGTCCCGATTTCAATGTCCGCCTGGTTGTTGTTGATGGGCTCGAAATCGAGCATGTTGACTTGATAATGAAGAACGCTGGCTTGAGGATTCTGGAAGGGCGAGCGGTTGACGTAAACCTTTGCTTCATTTGCGAGATTCGGCGTGAAAACGTGCTGTAGGGCGATGAAATAGTTCGCCGGATGATTGATCGTCCTCAGCTCGTCAAACAAGTTGCCCTGCGGGCCGGCAACCAGGCTAATGTCGCGTTGCGCGCGGCCGTAGAGCGTGGTCTTGTCGGTGAACTTATGGTCAATCCGCACCAGCCAGGTGTCTTCGTGCACCGTTGTGGGAGATACGTGCGTGAAGCTCTGTCCGTCACCTGATACGGCGCTGAAGAAGCTGTCTGCGAAAGTAAACCGCGGTGCGCATCCTCCGACCGTCCCGATCGATTTCTGCCAAGGGTAGGACTGGAGGATGGGGCACATGTTCGGTGCCGGTCCCGAGCCGCCGTTGCCCGTGACCAGCACCTGGTTGAGAAAGTCAGGATTGGGCACTGTGGCGACTACTGTTGTTCCCTGGAATTGCCTTAGGCCTTCGTAGCCTATGAAAAAGAATGTCTTGTCCTTGACGATTGGCCCGCCGATGGTCAAACCATACTGTCCCATGCGAAACGGAGGGATCGTCGGCGGATCGTTAAAATTGCGGGCATCCAGCACGGAGTTCCTCAAGTAGCCGAAAACAGTCCCGTGGAAGTCGTTCGTCCCCGACTTGGTGACCACGTTGATCTGCCCGCCCGCCTGCGTGCCGTATTCGGCGTCGTAAAGGGCGCTGTTGACCCGGTATTCTTGAATGGAATCCTCGGAAACCTGCAGCCTGGTTTGAGACTTTTGCGCCTGTTCCTGAATTCCGCCAGCGTCCACTCCGTCGAAACTGAAATTGTTGTCGTCGCGCGCTCGTCCTGCGAACCGTATCGTGCGCTGGTCGCCGCCGCCGTCGTCTTGCGCAAACGGAGCGAGCAAGGTCAGGCTGGCCCAGTCGCGACCGTTGACGGGCAAGTTCTCGATCTGGTCATCGCGAATGACGGTTGCAGCCGCAGCGGTACTGCGTTCTGCGGGCTCGTTGGAGGCCTTTACTTCAACGCGCTCGGAGACTCTGCCAAGCGCGAGGGGCACATCGAGCGTGTGCGTTTCGCCAACTTGCAGGTCCACATCCTCGATCACTTTCGTACTGAATCCGTCGCGTGAGACTTCCACGCTATACACGCCAACAGCGATTCCCGGAAAACGATAAAACCCGTGGGCGTTGGTGGTGCGCGTTAGAACCTCTGCGGTGGCAACCGCCGTAGTCGTCACTTTGGCGCCGGCGATCGTTGCGCCGGCGGGATCAGTTACGGTCCCCTCTAGGCTGGCGCGATCTGTCTGAGCGGCAGCGGGACGAAAGCCGCCAGCGATCAGTAGAAACACAATCACGCACAGGCGACGGATCCGCATAGTCGGTTTCCTCCTCGAGTGCTGCAATCTGAATTGAGAACAGATTTCGAGAACTGTCCACCATCCGGCATCGTCGGCGAGCGCCCCGGGCAGCCCGCGCCAAGTGTGTTTCCGACGAGTCCTAGCGGTACATTAAAGCTTAGACGTGTGAAGGTTTGATGAAACCAAAGTGAGAGCGTTGTGACGTGGAGAGCGATTCGCGTCGCGATTCAAAGCACTCGCGAAACCCGTTCGGTTCATCGGAGTCAGCTTGCCCGCGGCTAATTCCTGATTAACGCGGTGGTCTCAATAGGTCGATGCGACACCGGCTCGAAGTCTATCTCGCGGAGTTTAAAGGCCAAATACGATTGCGGGCGTCGGTTCAAAGAAAACCCTGTCCTGATTAGGTCTAAGTGAGGGCAGCCCAATAGATCGGTCTTCTCTGAAACGTATTATCGGAACTACTGTTTAGAGGGTGTTGCGTCGACCGTCTGAACCGGCACGACTAATCAGGAGTTAGCCGCATGACCTCGGGCAGGTCGGGTCCGACAATTACTCACGACTTGGGACCATTGATCCGGAACCGCAAAACTAGTGAGCAACTCATGGCGCGCCGGCCCTTGAGCTCTTATACGTGTCAAAAGTCGATTTTCAGAGCTCAACCTGATTGGAGGAAATTCCATACCTGGACAATGCCACTTGACCGGGCCCGCCACCGGGGGGCATTTTATACGGCAAGCAACATCATTCGAAGAGAAATGAATTGAAAAACGCGAAGGTACGACGGACCAAGATCGAAAACATTCCGCGCGAGGACGCGAAGCTCTACGGCCTGACGGTCAAGGAGAGGATGACCGCAGGAAAAGCACTGCGCGAACGCGTGCCGCGAGCTTCCCACGCCAAGTGGGTGTGCCCACCCGACCCTAGGCCCTCTCGGATAATCAGAAAAAGCTATGGGCCACGAGTCCCGGATAGAACTATGGTCGCCAACTGACCGAGGTTCTGCTTTGCTGGTTTCGGAACGGACAGGCTTCGTTGCGAACAGGCGATGAAAACCGCTGGGAGAAGAACCCCCAATCGCTGGGCCACAGTGT
>JARLGK010000085.1 GCA_031296075.1 Candidatus Acidiferrales bacterium | reverse complement strand
GCTGAACGGCCACGTCGAGCGTTCCCATCGCACTCACAACGAAGAGTTCTACGAGGTCCAGGCGGAGTCCGACCAGCTGCCCGTTCTCAACCGGCAGCTGCGTCATTGGGAGACAACCTACAACTGCGTGAGGCCTCACCAGTCTCTCAACTACCTCACCCCACTGGAATTCGTCACTCGGTGAAAACTGAATCTCAGAAAGGCAAAGTGTCACTAATCTACTCGACGAGTACATGGACTACCACCTCAACCCACAGGGGGGATACGATGTGCCCAGGCTTCCCTAGACAGCCGCCCGCGAATCGATCTCGGGATTTTCGGCGCCTTCAAAACCGCTATTCACCGCGTGGTCACGAAAGCTTAACAATCCGCGGCTAGCCTGAAAGCGTGTTTGTGTGCGCGAAATGCGAATGAGACCTTCGTGGAATTGGAAATGGCTGATTGTGATTGCGGCGCTTGGCTGTCCGCACTCGCGAACCAATGCGCAAACTCCTTCTGCGGACAAGTGCCCGCGACCGACTGCGGGCAGCACCGTGCCCGAGCCCCCTGATCTACGAAGCGAAAACGGCGTGTTGGAAGTCGAGCTGGCCTTCCGGAGTTTTGCTGGCGCTGACGGGCAGACGCGGTATTGCTACTTATCCCCGGACGGCAGCGAAGCGCCCACGTTGCGCCTGAAGCCGGGCGACCAGCTCGTACTCCACCTGAAGAATGAGCTGGCGGTGGCGGCGCAATCCAAAGGGACATCGGCAGGTCCGTCCACGCCGTCTATGAAGATGGGAATGGCTGGTGGTTCAATGGCGATGCCCATGTCCACGGCCGCCGCCAGCCCGTGCGCGAGTCCCGCGATGACGGCAGTCTCGACAAATCTCCATTTTCACGGGCTAACGATCCCCGCGGTCTGCCACCAGGACGACGTGATGAACACCATGATCCAGCCGGGAGATCCTCCGTTCGAATACCGCTTTCAGATTCCCGCGGACGAGCCTCCGGGCCTGTATTGGTATCACCCGCACATACACGGCCTCACGAAGGCGCAAGTGCTAGGCGGAGCTTCTGGGGCGATGATCGTCGAAGGAATCGAACGCACGAATCACGAACTTGCCGGGCTGCCCGAGAGGGTGATGATCGTTCGCGATCAGGACCTGGTGAATCCAAACGCCGCCCCGGCGGTTGGCATCGTCGCGCTGCCTCCGCCGGTTCTGGACGCCGAGGGCGACGCGATGAATACCGGCACCGGAAGCGGCAAACCGGCAAAAGATTTGTCGCTCAACTTCGTGCCCGTGCCGTATCCGAATTATCCGCCTGCAGTGATTGCGATGAAGCCGTCGGAGCGGCAGCTCTGGCGGGTGCTGAACGCCTCGGCCATCACGTATCTGAACTTGCAGGTGCTGTTTGGAAACGCGCCGCAGGCGCTGGGCGTCGTGGGCATGGACGGAGTCCCCGTAGACGAAAACGGAATGTCGGGAGATCAGGCCCTGTGGGTAAAACACGTCGGCGTGCCGCCGGGCGGCCGAATGGAATTTATCGTGAAAGGACCACCCGAAGGCGTGAAGGGGATTCTCGTTACGCGGAGCGTGAATACCGGCGCAGTGGGCGAAAATGACCCCGAGCGCACGCTCGCGAACATCGTCGCTTCGGCCGCGGCACCCGAGCCGCGATCGAAACTCGCCGTTTCGCCGCAACCTCTTCCTCCAGCGACGTTACCGTGGATCGGAAATACAAAACCCGTTCGCACGCGCCGGCTGTATTTCTCCGAAATCCCGCAGGATCCGAAAGATCCGAACAGCCCCACGACGTTCATGATCACCGTGGAGGGTCAGGCGCCTAAGCCGTTCGACATGAATACGACCGTGCCGAACATCGTGGTGCAGCAGGGAGACGTTGAGGATTGGATTATCGAAAATCGCACGCAGGAGTTACACGATTTTCACATTCATCAAATCCATTTCATGCTCATGGATTGGTTTGGATTGCACGTTGACGAGCCCTTTCTGCGCGATACGGTGAACGTGCCGTTCTGGGACGGAAAGAGCCCCGACTTTCCCATGGTGAAGCTGCGCATGGACTTCCGCGATCCAAACTCCGTCGGGACCTTCGTCTATCACTGCCACCTGCTGGAACATGAGGACGGTGGGATGATGGGATTGATTCGCGTCGAACCCCGCTCGCAGAGCGCGACAAAATAGAATTGTTACAACGTATTCTTCGCCGATCCGCCAGTTTTAACCCTTTTGTCATCCGGGAATAACAACCCTCGCGTATTTACATCATGCACGCGTTTGATTTCGACGGCTCGCCGCCACGCACAGCTTCCGCGAGCCGCCGTGACAGGCGCGACTTCAAGCGCCACATCTTGTTACAAGGAGAATTCATGATCGGGAAGAATCTTCGCTGCACGGCGGCGTTGTTGCTTGCCGCAAACCTAGTTCTGGTGACACCCGGCGTCACTTTTGCCGACCACGGAAAACAGACTACCGGAAATGACAAGGGCGGTGTCACGACCACTACGCCCATCAAACACGTGGTTGTGATTTTCCAGGAGAACCGTTCGTTCGATCACTACTTTGGGACGTATCCCGACGCTGAGAACCCGAAGGGTGAGGTGGCATTTCACGCGAAGGAAAACACCCCGACGGTAAATGGTCTAACGCAAGGTCTAATCGATCAAAACAACAGCCATGATGCGACTAAGACCATATACAAACCCTTTCGGTTTGATCCGAGCCAAAACTACACATGCGATCAGAACCATGATTACACGCCGGAACAGCAGGCTTTCGACAGCGGACTGCTAGATAGGTTTCCGGAGTTCACAGCGACCCCATGTTCCTCCACGACCTATCCTGACGTTTCTGCTTTGGGAGCGGGCGTTGTCATGGGCTACTACGATGGGAACACGGTTACCGGGCTCTGGAATTACGCTCAGCACTTCTCGTTGAACGACAACTTCTTCGGCACGAACTTTGGGCCCTCGACGCCAGGCGTGCTCAACGTGATTTCGGGCATGACGGGTAATGCCGATCCCGCGACCGAGATCAACACAGGCAGCGACGTGGTCAACAACAGCGTGCTCAACGATCCAGACCCCTTCTACGACGATTGCAGCGGATCGGAGCAGGTCGGGATGTCCAGCAGCAACAAGAACATTGGAGATCTTTTGAACGCCAAGGGAATCACTTGGGGCTGGTTCCAAGGTGGCTTCACGCCGTCTTCTATCGTGAACGGCAAAGCTGTCTGCGCGACAACGACGAATCGCTTAGATGGCACACCCGAGACGGCCTATAGCCCGCACCACAATGGTTTTCAGTACTATGCCAGCACATCGAACCCGCACCATGTGGCCCCGGCGGGCCTCTCCGAAATCGGCCACAACGGTCCGGCCAATCACCTGTACGATCTCAGTTTCTTCCAGCAGGCGGCACTCGCAGGCGATCTGCCCTCCGTGAGCTACTTGAAGGCAAATCGCGCGCAGGATGGGCACCCGGGAAACTCTTCTCCTCTTGACGAGCAGCAGTTTGTCGTAGGCATTTTGAATTTCCTGCAGACGCTTCCCGAATGGCAGGATACGGCGGTGATCATTACCTGGGACGACTCCGACGGCTGGTACGACCACGTGGCGGGCCCGATCGTCAATCAGTCTGCCTCCGCTCCGGACGCGGCAACAGGACCGGGTATGTGTGGGACGGGAATTAACTCTCTTGCGGGTCTCCAGTCGCGTTGCGGATATGGACCGAGGATCCCGGTACTCGTAATTTCGCCTTTCGCAAGGAAGAACTTCGTGGACCACACGCTCACCGATTTCAGTTCGGTTGTGCGGTTCATCGAAGACAATTGGGGCCTGCCTCGTATCGCAAACGGGTCGTTCGACGTGATCGCAGGTTCCGTTCAGAACATGTTCGATTTTGACAACAAGCGCGACGACACGGTTTTTCTTGACCCCGTGACCGGACAGGTCGTTGCCATCGGAGTTCAACACTAAACGGAAGAATCCCCGCAGTCCTCACGCCAAGCAACGCCCCCCTGGCTCGTCCCGATTCCTTCGGGACGAGCCAGATCCGTTTTTAGGAGCGCCGCGCGCGGCATCCCGGATGTATGCTTGGGCGTCCGTCTGGGCGGAAGTCATCAAATGCATTCGGAGATCGCTTCTTGGCTCGAAAACCCCGCAGCGTTGATCTGACACAGGTTACGGAATGGGATGACGGCAAGATTCGCCGCAAAGAGGACTATCTCGCGGCCGAAGAGCCGCTGGAAATTCGCATCGGCGACGATCCGCTCAGCGTCACCATGCGCACGCCGGGGCACGATCTTGAATTAGCTGCAGGTTTTTTGTTCACCGAGGGGCTCGTCCAGCGCCGCGCGCAAATCATCACTCTCGAAGAGGATGCAGGAGCGGCGGGAGAGAATCGCGGAAACGTAGTCCTGGCAAAGCTCGCGCCGGAAGCGGCGCCGGATTTCGAGAAAATGCGGCGGCATTTCTTTGCCGCGTCGAGCTGCGGCATCTGCGGAAAGGCTTCGATCGACTCCGTGCGAGCGCGAACGCTCGTGCCGCCCAACCCGGACTTTCGTCTGGATCCGGAGGTGTTGGTTCGGCTTCCGGAAATGCTGCGAGCGTCGCAGGCCGTCTTCGGGCGGACCGGCGGGCTGCATGCTGCGGCGCTCTTCGACGGCGCTGGGGAACTGCTCGTCATGCGTGAGGATATTGGCCGACACAACGCGGTGGACAAAGTGATCGGTTGGGCGCTGCTGGAGGAGCGCGTTCCGCTGGGGAACACAATTCTGCTCGTCAGCGGGCGCGGGGGCTTCGAGATCGTGCAGAAAGCGATCGTAGCGGGCTTGCCCGTGGTCGCGTCGGTTTCGGCGCCCTCGAGCCTGGCGGTGCAGCTCGCGCGAGAACTCGGGCAGACTCTGATCGGATTCCTGCGCGGCCGCCGTTTCGTGGTCTATGCGGGAGACGAGCGGGTCGGCAAGACCTGAAGATCGCAATCACGGGCGGGACTGAACGAACGCCGGAGCTAGCTCGCGGCTTTTTCCAATTTCTTCGACGTCGCGTGCCCGTTGCCGATCATCGCGCGGAAATCGTCGAACAGTTTGCGGTTCCACCACCCGAGCGTAGCCTCTTCGTCCATGATTTGAAGAGCGACCTCGGGAGTCGAGGCCTTGCGATAGGGGCGGTCGGTCGTAAGCGCGTCGTAAACGTCTGCCAACTGCAAAATGGCCGCCGTCAGGGGAATCTCGCTGCCGCGCAAGCCATCCGGATAGCCGGAGCCGTCGTGGCGTTCGTGATGATGACGAATGATCGGGAGAACGAGACGAAACGTCCTGAGCGGCGCACAGATGCGTTCCCCAACCACCGGATGCTTCCGCATCACTTCGGTCTCATCCGCCGACAGCGGTCCCGGCTTCAGCAAAATTGCATCCGGCACAACCACCTTGCCAATGTCGTGCACCGTCCCGGCGCGACGGAGCGCCTTGATGTCCTCTTCCGGCAGGCCCAACTTTTCTCCCAGCCGGGCCGACATTTCGGCGAGGCGTTCGCAGTGCCCCGAGGTGTAGGGATCGCGCGCTTCAATGCTTTGGGCGAGGCTGAAAAGCACGCCTTCGGCGTGTTCGAGTTCGTCCGTGTACTGCTTCAGCCTCAGAAGCGAGCGCGTGCGCGCCAACAGCTCGTTGAAGTCGATCGGCTTGCTGAGGAAATCATCCGCGCCGGCATTGATGCCCTTTATGCGATCTTCCGTCGCCGAAAGCCCGGTGATCAGGACAACGGGCGTGAGCCGCGTTTCCGGCGTCGCTTTGATACGGCGACAGACCTCAAAACCGTCCACGCCGGGCATGACGATATCCAGAAGGATCAAGTCCGGGCGAAATGAAGCGCACTCGGCAAGGGCAGCAGCGCCGTCGCCTACGTCGCGCACGTCGAATCCCTCGCGGCGCAGCAGGGTCGCGAGCGCTATTCGCGCGGCGGATTCGTCGTCGACGATGAGAATTCTTTCAAACATTCATTCAACCTTCGTCGCCGAGCAATCGCGCGGACGACGCGGTCCAAGAAACACAGCGCACTTGACTCCGGTCCACATGCGATCCTGATTCGCTTCGAACTTTCACTGGCCGGGTAAACAAATGTATCCTGTCCCGTACTTTCGGACAACCCGGAATCGCAGGTCCGGAAAGCGATTGCCGAATTTCATTCGCACTCGGCACCGATCGCGCGAGGCCTCATGAAGAGAACGTTGCCACCGGAGTCGCTGCAAGAAATTGCTTCGCGGCTGGAACAAGCTCACAAAGCATTTCAGCGGCGCTATCCGGGACCATCCGGCGACCGCCAGCCAATTCATGTAGTGTACGGCGGAGCTCATCTGTTCCGTTCAGGTACGACGCGGCGACTGGGCGACCTCGCGCTGCGATCGCTGGAGGAATACGCGCCCGATTTCGTCGTCTTCGCGAAGGCCATCGGCTTGCCAGGGTCGGATCGCCTGCCCGTTGCGCCTGACGCGATAGGAGCTATCACGAAGTCCATCGAGGCCGATCCGCAAGCGGTGCGGCGCGAGAACCGCCCGGCATGGCTTGCGCACACCGTCTATCGCCGCGTTCGCGAGAAACTTCGGCGCGAGCCCGTCGAGGATTTCCGGCTCGACTTCGAAGATGGCTATGGCAACCGTCCTGATGACGAAGAGGACGGCCACGCCGCGTCGGCAGCTGGCGAGGTGAGCGCTGGAATGAACGCGGGCGAGCTGCCGCCGTTCATCGGCATCCGCGTCAAACCCTTCACCGAGGAACTTCGAGAGCGCAGCATCCGCACGCTGGACATATTTCTGACGGAACTCGCCGGGAAATCACGCGGCACGCTGCCGAAGCACTTTTGCATCACGCTTCCGAAGGTAACGCTACCCGATGAGGTCGCGGCACTCGCCGACATCTGCTCGCGTCTGGAACCGATGCTCGACTTCGAGCCCGGCTCGCTGCGAATCGAACTGATGGTCGAGACGCCACAGTCGATTCTCAACGAACGCGGCGAAGCGAATCTGCTGCCGCTGGTGAGCGCGTCGCGCGGGCGCTGCGTTGCGGCTCATTTCGGTCCCTACGATTACACGTCGTCGCTCGGCATCGCGGCACCACGCCAGGCGGGAACGCATCCCGCATCCGATTACGCGCGGCAGGTCATGCAGGTTTCGCTTGCGGGAACGGGCGTCCGGATCGCCGACGGCCCGCTCAACATTCTTCCCATTCCACCGTACCGTGCAGGCAAAGACGGTGTTGCGCTCACCACGCGCCAGATCGAGGAGAACCGCGCCACCGTCCACCTGGGCTGGAAGCTGCAGTTCGACCACGTCCGCCGCGCGCTCGAATTCGGCTTTTATCAAGGCTGGGACTTGCATCCCGCGCAGCTTCCCGCGCGCTTTGCGGCCGTCTATTCTTTTTTTCTGGAAAACCTTGATTCGTCCGCGGAGCGCCTCCGCAATTTCGTCGAGAAGGCCGCGCAGGCGACGCGCATCGGCCAAGTGTTCGACGATGCGGCCATGGTGCAGGGTCTGCTGAACTTTTTCCTGAAAGCAGGGCATTGCGGCGCGCTGACCGCAGATGAGGTGCAGGCGCTCACGGGACTCACGCAGGATGAGCTCCGCGTCGGCTCATTCGTAACGATTCTAGCGCGGCGATCGTCCTAGAATCTTCCGAGGTTCACTTGCGCCCTTTCATCGCCAGCATCAAAGGAATCACGCAGACGCAAATGACTCCCATGGTGCGGAAATTGTCCACGAAAGAAAGCATCATCGCCTGCCGCTGGAGCTCCTGATAGACCATCCCCTGCGCCTGCATCGCGGCGTGGACGGCGTCCGGCCCGCGGGTCATCATCATGTGGGTGATGCGCGACAGCGCCTCCCGAAGATGTAGATTCGTGCCCTGCAAGTTGCCGGCGAGAATATCCTGATGGAACTGCGCGCGGCGGTCGAGCATCGTGGTCACGAATGAGATGCCCGTGCTCGCGCCGATATTGCGGGAGAGATTGATCAAACCGGAAGCGTTGTTCATTTTCCCGGGCGGGACGAAATAGAACGCCATCACGTTGATCGGCACGAACAAAAACGCCGTGCCCATACGAGAAATGGCCCAGTCGAAAACGGTCGAGCGCGCGTCTGCGTAAAGATTCAGATGGGACAATTGGAATAATCCCGTGGCCATGACCACGAGCCCGGTAATGACGATCCATCGCGGCTGAAATCGTCCCAGGAGAATTCCCACGAACGGAAGGATACCCAGCAGCACCAGGCCTCCCGGCAGCAACACCAAGCCGCTTTCCATCGCCGTGTAGCCCATCAAAGTCTGCATCAGGATCGGAAGCAGAAGAGTGGTGCTATAGAGCACGAAGCCCAGCGTGTACATCATGAAGGTCGAAATCGCGAAATTCCGGTCCTTGAAGAGATGCAAGTCAACGACCGGATTTTCCGTGGTCAGCTCGCGAATCACCAGCGCAATCAAAGCCGTCACGGAAATGATCGTCCCCCAGATGATGAACGGCGAGCCGAACCAATCGTCCCGCTGCCCCTTGTCCAGCACGATCTGCAGAAATCCCAGTCCCACGCTCAGCAATCCCAGCCCGATGAAATCGATTTTCAAGCCCTGTTTGAAGGTCCTGTGAACCGCGTGCGCGGGATCAATAATCAGTAGCGAGATCATCAACACTGAAATGATTCCCACGGGCACATTCAGCAGAAAGATCCATCTCCAGGAATAGTTGTCCGTAATCCAGCCGCCGAGCGTGGGCCCCAGCGTAGGGGCCACCACCACGCCCATGCCGTAGACGGCCATCGCCATACCCTGTTTCTGTCGAGGGAAGCTGTCCACCAAAATCGCCTGCGACACCGGCTGCATTCCTCCGCCGCCGAGGCCCTGAATCACGCGAAACAAGACCAGCATTGGCAACGACGGCGCCAGTCCGCAAAGCAGAGAGCTGAGAGTGAAGAGCACCACGCAGCCGATGAAGAATCTCTTGCGGCCAAATAGCGCGGAAAACCATCCGCTCAGCGGCAGTACGATGGCATTGGAAACCAGGTAGGACGTGAGAACCCACGTGCTCTCGTCCACCCCCGCCGAAAGATTGCCGGCGATATGAGGCAGCGAGACGTTAGCAACGCTCGTGTCCAGAACTTCCATGAACGTGGCCATCATCACGGTGGCCGCAATGAGCCACGGGTTGATCGTCGGCAGAGGGTGAGCGTATTCGGCGGTGGCGGCCATTTGTTTTTAGGCGCGGAAGTTTGGAGGATGGCTCATGTGGTTTGACGATTGAGCAATCAAAAGGAGAACCCGCAGGATATCATCCGCCCTTGCGATCTCTCAAGGCGCGGCCGGCGCGACGATCAGGCGAACGCCAGCTTCTGAATGTCGGTTAAGCGGATCAATAGCGGTTTCAGTTCTTCCGCGCCGATCCTTTCGGCGCAGCCGTCGACCACCCGTTTAGCGCGGTCGAAGACCATTCGGCGTACCGCGTCGCTCGGCGTCGCAGTGGCGATATCGCCGTAACCGCGCAGCAGGCGCAGGCTCACCGCCACGTCGGACTTCGAGTACATCCGAATCTGCTCGAACGCCGAATCCAGCAGCCGTTCGGAATCGATCCACCTGATGCTGACCCGCCCCACTCCCTGCATGTCGTAAAGCATCGTCTCCGGCATTTCCCGGGACTCGAATCGAATCAGGATTCGGCTCAGCTGGTCCACGCAGGTAATCGCCGTCGTCGGGTCATTCATCGCAGGTGAAATCGCCTTGAGCGCGATATCGACGATTTGCAGCACGCCGAACTCCACGTCCTGCTGCAGAGTTCGCGTCGGGCCCACGTCAAACGCCGCCCGCACCGCGGCGCTCACCTCTTCCGTCAGCCGTTCGCGTTTGTCGCCTATCGCCAGCGGCACTCCCGCCGGCACAAATTGGCCCACTCTGCGAATCACCCGGAGCTTCACGCGATGGTAAGTCGCCAGAAGCAGCAGCCGCTTCAGATCCACAAACCGAATGTAACCCGAGTCCAAATTTAGAATCGGTGCTTCCCACGCGCTCGCTTCTATGCCGTCGCCGGTTTCCACGTGCTTCTCTCGGCGTGCTGCGGGCATCACTTCATCGACCACCCGTTCCGTGTCCGACGCGATCCTGTCCACGATATGGTTCACGCTGATCGCCTGCGAAATGTGGTGAATGAAGAAAAGCAGCAATCCGACACAGACAATGGCCAGCAGGATCGATCCTGCTACCGTTGCAACCGGCGCAAACGGATGCGGCAGCGAATGCGCCGCGGGCAGTGATGCCATGCAATACAAAAATGTCCCCAGAAATATCCCGAGCGTCCACTGAGTCACGCGGTCCCTGGCAAAGCTAACGATGATCCGCGGAGAAAACTGCATCGACGCTAGCGTCAGCGTCATCAGCAGAATCGCAAACACAATCGATACAACGGTCATGATCGACGAAGCGATCCCGCCGAGAATCACCTGCGCCACTTGAGGGTCGGCCCGCGAAAGGAAAAGAACCTTGGGCACCCAGTCGCCAATGGAAGGATGCGTCTCTTCGAACCACGACAGCGCCGCGCCCGCGCATCCCAGGCTCAACGCGATCGCCAGCGGACGCACCAGGAAGCCGCCGCGCAAGTTGTACGTGACATGACGGAAGAACAATCGCGCGCGTTCGATCACAGCTATATCGCTCCCGATACACTTTCAGACGGAAAACTCCGCCTGGAGAAAATGGCTTCGGTGAACTTAGTTCAACAAATCCAATGCACTATCGCGTTTTCGGGAACAAATCTAGCACAGCGATGCAAGGCCTTCT
>JARLGK010000084.1 GCA_031296075.1 Candidatus Acidiferrales bacterium | reverse complement strand
CGTCCCGGCGGCGGTGGCGACCGGTCCGGCGAAACCCGCCAGCCGCGACGTCCGCGTGCTTTCCGCCGCCGCGCTGACCGGACCGCGATCGAGCAAAGACGTCCGCCACGTGGTGATCGATCTCGCGGCATCGGGACTGAGCTACGAGCCGGGCGATTCGATCGGCCTCGCCACGCCGGCGGACCCGTTGCTGGTGGACGCCTGCCTGAACGCGCTCGGCGCGACCGGAACCGAGCTGGTGACCGGCCCGGATGGCGCCGAACGGTCCTTGCGAGAAACGTTTTCGTCAATTGTCGATATCGCCCGGCCGCTGGACCGCACCACCGACCTGCTGGCGATGAGCGCCAAACATCCGCGCCACGCCGCCGCGCTCCGGCTGTTGAGCGAGGGCGCCGACGGCGCGGAACCGGCCGACGCCGATTTGCTCGATTTGCTGGAAGCGTTTCCTTCGGCCCGGCCGCGGCTGGCGGATCTGGTGGCGTCGCTGCCTTCGTTGCGGCCACGGCTGTATTCGATTGCGTCCTCGACGCGCGCCTCGCCGGGCGAGGTGCATTTGTGCGTCGCCGTGGTGCGCGACACGCGGCGCGGACGGGTGCGGAACGGCGTGGGCAGCGCGTTCCTGGCCGATCGCGCCAGCGCGGCGGAGGCGATACCGGCGTATATCCACACCAGTCATTTCCGGCTGCCCGCCGATCCGGCGACGCCGATGATCATGATCGGCCCAGGAACCGGGATCGCGCCATTCCGGGCATTTCTGGCGGAGCGCGCGGCGCGCGGCGTGCGCGCCCGGAGCTGGCTCCTGTTCGGCGAACGCAACCGCGCGAGCGATTTCCTTTACGAAACGGAACTACTGAGCTGGCTGCGCGACGGCACCTTGTCGCGGCTGGACACCGCGTTCTCTCGCGACCAGGGCGCGAAGGTCTACGTGCAGGACCGCATGCGGGAAAACGCCGAAGATCTGTGGCGCTGGCTGCGGGACGGCGCGTATTTTTACGTCTGCGGCGACGCGACGCGGATGGCGAAGGACGTCGATGCGATGCTGCGCCGGGTGGCGATGACCGAGGGCAGGATGGACGAGACGCGGGCGCGCGACTGGATCGTCGCGCTGGCGCGCCGGGGACGGTATTTGCGCGACGTGTATTGAGCGGTGGGCGGGTCCCGGTGGCCTCGTCGGTTGTGAGGCGTTTTGAATGTCGGTTATCGACCCAAAGCGCCCATTTGCAACGGCGGCTCAACCGGCAAACATTGGCCAATGTTAGTGGGTCCGCTTAAGCGTATCAAACGGCGACAATTGGACGTTAGTTCCGATTTCCGCCGGAGGCTTCGACGCTGGACGGGAATGCCTGCATCGTATGATATTATGAGCGTGACGCTGCCTTACCGAGCGAGGCACCGCGCATCCTGGCCGTCCGCAGCGCCTTCCGTTCGCTGTCTGTGAGCACGTTGGCGGGCTCACGCGTCGAGGGGTCGCCGGCATAGGCCGCCGGATCAGTCCGCCAACCCATTTGATTGGCGAGACATTCGGCAAATGCGCGAGCCATCGGCGGGGGTACGGCATTTCCAACCTGGCGATATTGCTGCAAACGTGGAATGCGGTCCGGCCAACGAAAATCGTCCGAAAATCCTTGCAAACGTGCGCTTTCTCGTACGGTAATAACGCGATGGTACTTATAGTGGATCGGCCGAAGCGGGCTGAAATTGCCCGACCCAGCGCGCAGTGTGTACGCTGGACGTTCAGGATGCAGCCGATCATGGAACGATCCAGGCTCCCGTTTGCCTGGCTCTAAAGACCTCAGGCGTTTGATCATGTCGGCGGAATGCAATGTGGGTTCGTGATTGAAAATACCGGTTTCGCCGAAGTCGCCAGCGTCAGGTAAATCATCAATCGCGCTCAACGCCGATATGGGGCGCTGCTCGGCTGTGCCATGCGTTGGCAGCGGGAAGCGAACAGGCCTCTTTCCTTTCACGCCAAGCACGACCAGTCGTTTGCGGTTCTGTGGTACGCCGTAATCGGCAGCAGATACGACACAATGGTCCACGGTATAACCGAGCGCTCGTAGGTCGGCCTTCATTCCGTCAAGAAACCCGCCGCCGGAGATAACAGCGAGATTTGGCACGTTTTCCAACATGAACACTAACGGATTCAACTCAGAAACGATACGTATGAAATGCCCGATAAGGTCCGAGCGGATGTCGCGCTCGCCCTGTCGCTTTCCTACGATAGAAAATGGCTGGCAGGGCGGCCCCCCGATTACGAAATCAGCCCGCTTCATCCCAGCCCGATCAAGCAGTTCGGGCCCAGTTGCAGTACTGAGGTCCGCTATGTAGCCTCGGCTTCCGCGATACGCGTGATTATAATTGTACGCGTCTACCGCACGGGCATCCAGTTCGAATCCCGCCGCCACGTTGAGGCCCGCGTCGAGAAAGCCGGTCGATAGCCCGCCGCACCCGGCGAATAGTTCAATACCTGTAGGCGGTTTTGTTCTCATTGTAATGGCACATTCGTTCTGCGGATCATGGCGATTTGGGCATCCGACGTGTTGATGGCGTAGCTAGCGGAATGGACGATTCGAAGGTCCCCTGGCCGCGATGCGACGTTGAATTCCATAAGATGTACGGCGGACTGATAATCAACCTTCAACGCCAGCGGCCGAACCTTCAGCCCGGGAAAGTAATGCGCCGCGTACTGGATCATGTTAAAAATCTGTACGCGGTTGAGTTCGTCCGACACGGCCTTGGCCTCGATTGGAAATATTACCGGCGTATCGTCCTCTCCAGACGCTATCCCAACGTCAATTGCATCCAGTTCGGCCTGCCCGATCCCAGGCACACTCTTCCGAACGTGCGAACGCAGCCTGTAGATCTTCATACCCGTGAAGTGGTCGAGAAGTTGGCAATAGCCGACGACGGACAGCAATGCCTGTTCGTCCATCTCCGCCATTTTCTCCGGTAGGAGACGGCGAACCGGCATGGGCGTTTGGTCGATTGCCGGGGTAAGTTCCCTCACCGGCACTTCGATAATGCCACTAGATGCCTTCTCGAATTGGTAGCGCCCGCGCCCCACAGCTCGCAGAACGTGAAATCCCTTCTCCAAAATCTCCTCAGGCAGCTTCGTACGCGAGCGCATACGATAAACCACATCGGCGGGATTGCGCGACGAAATGCGATCCGGCTTGTCGGATGTGGCACGCACCGCCTCGACCGCCGTACGCACGTCGTCTAGCGAAAAAACAATCGTCGAGGCACCCGGTCGCCAGCGATCCTGAAACAGTTTCAGAATCACCGGCACGTACACTACGGAGTTTCGCCCGTGGCTTTGTAGGGTCTTGCTCTTGGGTTTTGCAACGGACGAGACGTCGTCGGACTTCTCCGTACGGCGACGCTTAGGTGCTGAGGCATCCGGGTTCGATTCGCCACTCATACGCCCCCCTTACCGCACTTCCGTCGAGGAACAAACAGAAAACAAGCATGTGTGAATTTTTCAGTTCGATGGAGAAGACCCTTTCGACATCAGATAGTTAGCCGACACACCCACGTGTGTCTCTCTCAAATGATGCTCGGGCCACCGACGAAGGCTGGGGCACAAGGGCAGCGATCAATCGATATGAAATTGTTGGCGCATCATTTCGACAAGAGCGGGCGGATCACGAGTTTCACACTCCCAGATTGTTAGCACTCGCCACCCGAGTCGCGATAGTTCCCTCGCCGCTGCGGAATCCCGTGCCACATTGACGTCGAACTTCTGCCGCCAATACTCGGTTCGGCTTTTTGGCATTGAGGCTTTTGGGCAACCTGGGTGCCTATGCCAAAAACAGCCATGCACGAGAATCGCCACTTTGTGCCTGGGAAAAACAAGGTCGGGTTTTCCGGGCAGGTTCTTACTGTGAAGCCGGAACCGAAGCCCAAGAGCGTGGGCGATACGGCGGACACGCATCTCGGGTGACGTGTTCTTACTCTTGACCCGCGACATCAGCCAAGAGCGGCGCTCTGGAGTCAGGCGATCGACCAGTGTCTCTACTCCACCGCATCAGCAAAACGCCCCGACGGCCGCTTCCGCAGGGGCTCGGTCTGCTTTTGAAAGTCTCGCCGATTGTGATCTATGTCCAGGGTGGGCGCTTGCCGGTCGTCGCGAGGCCGGGTGTCCTGCGTCCGCACCTCGGGTCGCTGACATTCGAACCAGCCCGCTATTGGCCGGCCTCACTTGCGTCTGCCGGTGGGAGCGGCGATTCCTGCACCGCGATGGAACCCGAAGAATACCAGCGGATGGCTGAAGCCGAGGCGAGCATGTGGTGGTATCGCGCCCTGCATGCCCGCCTGCTCGACGCGCTG
>JARLGK010000083.1 GCA_031296075.1 Candidatus Acidiferrales bacterium | reverse complement strand
GTTTCCCCATCGGACCCGTTCGGTGGGTGGACCGCCTGCCAAACTCCGTCACCTGCCCCATAGGCGATCAGGAAGCAGGAACGTGAATCCAGCGAATGCTTCCCAGTGCGTGGAAGTGCTGGTCAGCCCGCGGTCGAAACCTGCGTCGAATACGAGCGTCTTCTTTGCTGTATAACCCACGGCCCAAAGATTCCCCACGGCGTTGCCGCGCACGAAGGGTTGCGTGAAGTGCCAGATTTCACCGGACAGCGAAAACTTGCCCACAATCGCGTGGGAAATCGAAAGCGACTGGCCGAACTGCGCTCTGCGAACCGGACCCTGAGTCAACTCGTTGAGCATGGCGTTGGCGTCGTAATGAAAACCCTTCACGTCGCCGCTTGCCAGGAGCAGTCCCGAGTTGACCGGACTGCCGAAATCCAGTTCCGGAGCTCCGCCGTCGTACGCACGATGAAAGTAGCTCACGGCAACCGTAGGGCTGGCACCCTGACCATGCGCGAGCACCACCTGCGCGCCGAAGAAAACGTCCGCTACGCTGTTCGCGGAGTTTCCATTCGACGTGTAGTGCGCGATTGGCTCGGCGGAAGCAAGCAGTTCCAGACGCGGCGCAACCGAGAGCTTGATGACTTCGTTGAAGCCGACTCGCGAGGAAAACTCGGGCGAATCGCTTGCCCCAAGTGCCCCTGTCTCGAATTGCAGGTAGCCCACCGGGGTGAGCGTTGCCGGAGTCGAGACGGTTGGTCTGCCCGGATTGGCCTCGGGCTGATCGGACGCGTCCGATTGTGCTCTCGTGCGCTGGACAAACACGAGCAGACCCAGACACGCGCATATCAGCGTGATTGAAATCGTGTTCAGTGCCGATCGCATCCCGGCATTATCGCATCGGCCTTGCAGGCGGCCTAACCTTTGCCAGGGTCGTGATGACGGCCTATCTTTAGCTAGCGTCCCCTATCACGAATCCGATGTATCCTATTCGGCAGGTGAACCGTGGATGATCTATTTGACGGGTTCCAGAGACGGGATTCCGCGGCAGCGAAAAGGAGAAACAATATGCCAAAGTACGGCAAGGCCGCTGGAAAAAGCGTCAAGAGCGCTCTGCACCGCGAGAAGCGAGGAACACTCCTCTCCGGCAGGGGAGGAAAGGGCGGCAAAGTGACCAGCCGAAAGCAGGCGATCGCCATCGGCCTCTCCGAAGCACGCAAGAAGGGCGCCAAAGTTCCGAAGAAAAAGTCGTAACAAGATCTTTAGCCGTAACGGTGCGCCGCGCATCGCGGTGCCGTTTTATTCCTCTGCCTCCTCTGACAATCCGATGAGGATTGTCATCCCGAGCGAGGCCGCGTTTGGGCCGACGATGGGTCTCTCCGCTGCCTCGTTTTCATGCTTCCCGGCCAGCATGTCCACCTGTACTTTTTCTATCCCTCGGCACAGTCGCGGCTCCTCTCGCATCGTGCCAGCCTGAAATTGGAGTCTTAATATGACAGACCCGAGATTGGCCGCGACAAGCACGAAGCCGGTGACGAGACGGCGCGTTCGTCCGCCCGCTGCCTTGCGCGTCACCAATCACCACTCACTAATCACCTATCACAAGTCACGAGACACGAGTTACGAGCCACCAGTCACGAATCACGAATTTCTAATCGACACTGCGGCGATTAGAAACGCACCTAACCCCTTTCAATCGAACGCCGACAGCATTTCTAATCGACACAGATCGGGACCCTAGTCCGCGCCGTTTTTCTCACCCCGCACCCCTCGCCCCACGCCTCTCGCCGAATTCGCGCGCTTCGGTGCTATAAACGTGGAGAGGAGTTTCCGCCATGAATCCTAGCCATCCGGGCGACCGCCGCGAATCGCAGCCGTTGCGGCCAACCACAAAAGTGCTGACGCAGGGCTTCGACCCCAGGTTGTCCGTAGGCTCGGCGCGGCCAGCCGTTTTTCGCAGCTCGACGTACGTGTTTCCGAGTCCCGAGGCGGCGGAGCGCGCGTTTGACATCGCCAGCGGACGCGCCCACATCGCCGAGGGCGAAGGGACCGACCTGATCTACTCCCGGTTCAATCACCCGAACGCGCAAATCCTCCAGGACCAGATCGTGAATCTCGAAGCGGACGCGACCACCGCGCTGGCGTTCAATACCGGTATGGCTGCGATCATGACTTCCCTGCTTACTTTTCTGCGCCCGGGACAATCCGTCGTTTACACAATTCCCATCTATGGCGGCACGCAGCACTTCATCCAGGATCATCTTTCAAAATGGGGCATCGCCGGGATTCCCATTTTCTCCGGGCGCGGCGATTTGCTCGCCGCCGCGATTGCGTCCGCAAGAGACCTCGGCGCCGTTTTGCTCGAGACGCCCGCCAACCCCACGCTGGTGATGACGGACATCCGAGAAGTCTGCGACGCCGTCGCGGCCCTGACAATTTCGTCCGGCGAGACGCGCCCGCTCGTGATGGTGGACAACACGCTGCTCGGCCCCGCATTCCAGCATCCGCTCACGCTCGGCGCCGATCTCGTCGTTTATTCCGGGACGAAATATCTTTCCGGCTTCAGCGACTTGCTCGCGGGCATCGTGCTGGCGAAGGATCCAGCTCTAACCAAGAAAATTGGACCGATGCGCGGGCTTTTCGGCACCATTCTTCAGCCCGATGAATGTTGGATGCTGACCGGGCGCTTGCCCACGGTGGGCCTGCGAATGACGCGCGCGAGCAAGAACGCGCAGCGGATCGCGGAGCATCTGGCCGAGCATCCGAAAACGAGCCGCGTCTATTACCCGACGCTGTTCACCGATCCCGAACAGAAGCGAATCTTCAAGGCCCAGTGCGACTACCCCGGCGCGATGTTTTCACTGGAACTGAAGGGCGGCAAGCCCGCCGCGTTCGATTTCCTGCGCCACCTGCAGATCGCCATGAACGCGGTTTCGCTGGGAGGCGTCGAAACGCTGGCGTGCCATCCCAAAACCACCACGCATTCCGGTTTCACGGAGCAGGAATTCGCGCAAGCCGGGATCACGGACGGCCTGGTGCGCGTGTCCGTCGGCATCGAACACTGGCGCGACCTGTTGAGCGACTTCGAGCAGGCTCTGGACGCAATCTAAACCGTGAACGGGACCCTTGAATTCACGCTGCTGATCGCGGCCGGATCGTTCCTCGCGGGATTGCTCGGATCGCTCACGGGATTGGGAGGCGGCGTAATCATCGTGCCGCTGCTCACGCTGGCCTTCGGCGTGGATATTCGCTACGCGATCGGCGCGTCGCTCGTGTCCGTGATCGCGACATCCTCCGGCGCCGCCGCCGCGTTCCTGAAGGAAGGCTTCTCCAATATTCGCGTGGGAATGTTCCTCGAGATTGCCACGACCGTGGGCGCGCTGTGCGGCGCGTACCTTGCCACGCGCATCCCCACCGCGGCGATCGCCATCATCTTCGGAATCGTGCTGTTGTATTCCGCGTGGACGTCCATCAAACCGGTTACCGAAGTGCCCATCCAAGAGACGGAAGGCCGGTTCGCGCGGCTGCTGAAATTGGACGGCACGTATCCAACGCCCGAGGGCATTCATGCATATCACGTTCGCGGCGTGCCGCTTGGATTCGGACTGATGTATGTCGCTGGCGCGCTGTCGGGGCTGCTCGGTATCGGATCGGGCGCGGTGAAAGTGCTGGCGATGGATCGGACGATGAGCATTCCGTTCAAGGTCTCGACGACCACGAGCAATTTCATGATCGGTGTGACCGCGGCGGCAAGCGCGGGAATCTACCTGCATCGCGGGTATCTCGACCCGGGACTGGCGATGCCCGTGATGCTGGGCGTGCTGCTCGGCGCGCTGGTGGGTGCGCGCATTCTGCGGAGGGCCCGCGTGCGCACGTTGCGAATAGTTTTCAGCATCGCTATTGCCGCGGTAGCGGTCGAAATGATCTTCAAGGGCGTGAGAGGAAATCTCTAAAAATGTCCGAATCGCACGGTTTGAGCGAGAAGCGCTTCGAGAGTTTGATCGGAACACTGCTGCGCGCCGGCGTGGTTCTGGCCGCGGCGGTGGTCTTGGCCGGCGGAGTCCTCTATTTGAAAAAGTATGGGAGCGTGAAACCCGACTATCGAATCTTTCAGGGCGAGCCAATCGAACTTCGTTCCTTAAGCGGAATTTTCGGCGACGCCGTGACGTTTCATTCGCGTGGATTGATCCAGCTCGGATTGCTGATTTTGATCGCGACGCCTATTGCGCGCGTGGCGTTCTCGGTCGTTGCCTACGTGTCCGAGCGAGATTGGCTCTACACCGCCATCACGCTGCTCGTTCTCGGAATTCTGATCTACAGTCTGACCAGTGCATGAAAAACCGGAAATGCTGGACCGTGGAGTGAACCATGGCCGTGAAAATCGAAGTCGAACAAGTCGGCTCGGACGAGTTTCACGTTGGCCTGACCGAAGGAGAGACCGAGACTCGGCACGTCGTCACCATGAAGACGTCGGAGTACGAGCGTATCTCGGGCAAGAAAGTTTCGCCGACCGAGCTGGTGCGGCGCGCTTTCGAATTTCTGCTCGCACGGGAACGAAAGGAAGAGATCCTCCGCAAATTCGATTTGACGATCATCGGGCAGTATTTCGCCGAGTTCGAGCAGGCCATCAAGCGCAGCCTCGCGGACAAGAAGTAGCCGGCGAGCGGCTGCCGTTCACTCCATGGCGAAAAAACCTGGAACTTTTGCCGCGGCTGGCGGGAACTCTAATGGAGGGTTCGATATCGCCGCATGCAGGAGGGTAAATACATGCTAGCCCACACGAAGGCTGCGCTGATTGCTTTGGCTCTAGTGCTGAGTTGTTCTACGGCGTTCGCCCAGGATGATCCGCCGGGTCCGCCTCCCGAAAGTCGCGGAATGGACGGCGGCATGGGACCGCGCGACGGCATGCGGGGCGGCCCGATGCGCGACGGCGGGCAGTGGGGAGACGGACAACGGGACGGCGGCCACGGGCGCGACGAATGGGGCCATTCCCGCGGACGCTTTGGCATGGGCGGGCAGATGGGTATGGGACGCCGCGAATTCGGTCTCTCGCGGCTTCTGCGCGACCCGAATGTTCGCGAGAAACTCGGCGTTACCGCCGAACAGGCCGCCACGATTCGCCGGCAAGAATCGGAATTCCGGAAGTCGGAGATCCGCATCCGCGCGGAGGCCGAAGTGAAGCGAATTGATTTGCAGGAACTGCTCGCGGCCGACAAGCCCGATCGCGCCGCCATTGACAACAAGCTTCAGGAAATCAGCGCGGCGCGCCTGACCCAGGAAAAATCGGCGGTGGATTACCGGCTGACCATGCGGGATGCGCTGACCCCGGCGCAGCGCGACAAGCTGCGCCAGCTGATGAGCGAGCGGCGCGGTCACCGCGACGGCGACGGCCAGCGCGGTACGCAACGCGGGTGGCGCGACGGACAGCGCGGCCAGCAAGCTTCACCGCCCAACCCATCGAGCCCGCCACCGGCCAGCCACTAAGCAAACCAAACTAAGGGCCGGACACATCGAACTGCATGGGCGAATGGCCTTGCCTGGCGCGGAAGGCACCGTTCGCCCCTGCTCATCCCGTGCAAACAAAACCAACGCAACCTGCGCATGGCCACAAGCAAACGGTTCGCGGCCGTATTGCAGCTCCTCCCATGTCCAGGAAATGGCTGGCGCTCGGACTTTCGCTATCTTTCGCGCTGGGCCTGATTCCCTTCTTCGCGGCGGGCCAGAATCCGCAAAACCCACCGAAGCCGGACATCATCAGCGTGGTCAAGGTGGTGAACGTGCTCGCCACGGTGCGGAACAAAAAGGGCGAGATCGCTCCCAATTTAACGAAGGACGACTTTGTCCTCGAGGAAGACGACCATCCGCAAACGATCAAGTACTTCCTACTGCAGAATGATCTTCCGCTCACGCTCGGGCTTCTTGTGGACACGAGTTTGAGCCAGAGGCGAGTTCTCGACGCGGAACGGACCGCGAGCTACGGTTTTCTCGACCACATGCTGCGCGAGGACAAAGACAAGGCGTTCGTGATTCACTTCGACCGCGAAGTGGAGCTCCTGCAGGACTTGACCGGGTCCCGCAAGAAACTCGAGGATTCGCTGAAACTTCTGGAAACGCCGGATGAAGGAAGCTCGGGCGGCTACGGGCGTGGACACGGCGGCGGGACGTTGCTCTACGACGCGGTTTACCTGGCGTCGAACGAGCTGATGCGCAAGCAGCACGGGCAGAAGGCGCTGATCATTTTGTCCGACGGCGTGGACCGCGGCAGCAAGGAAACTGTGGAGGACGCCATCGAGGCGGCCCAACGCAGCGATACACTGGTCTATTCGATTCTCTACGCCGACGAAGAACGGCACGAAGGCGGAGGCCGAGGCGGATTCGGAGGACCACGCATCGGCATGGGCGGAGGAGGTCCGATGGGTGGCGGGGGACCAATGGGAGGCGGTGGCGGAGGTGGCGGCGGCCGCAGAAGAGCTCCTGAAGAAGATCGGCCGGACGGGAAGAAAATCCTGGCGCGGATCTCGAAGGAAACGGGCGCGCGGATGTTTGAAGTTTCAAGGAAACTGCCCGTCGGCAAGATTTACGCGCAAATCGAAGAGGAACTGCGCAGCCAGTACAGCCTAGGCTACACACCGGAGGGATCGGACGCCGACTTCGGCTACCACAAGATTCATTTGACGACCAAGAAGCCGGACCTTGTCGTGCAAGCGCGGGACGGTTTCTACGCCGACCGCTAACCCGGATTATGGCGAATTTGCCGGGCGCAGCGGGCCGCTGAAGCGGCCGGGACGCGGCGCAGGAATCTGGCGAGCGAGATGGGCGGGCGATGGATGGTTTACCTTGGAAGGCCTTCCCTGCTCGACCATGCGGCGGTGCGCCTCCTGCCACGAGGGAACGTCCACGAGTTCCTGCGTCCAGTGCGCGACCGATGCTTCGTCGCACCAAACCAGCAGCCTCGGCATCACGCTGCGATGCACGCCCTGCGTGCGATAGGAATTCATCGCTGCGTCGTCCTGCCAGGCGGTGATCGTCCAGAAAACGTTCCCCGCTTCACGCATCAGCCGGCCACCAAGAAAGCCCGGCGAGCGTTGCGCCTGGCGCGCACTTCTCAGCGACTGAACGACAAACTGCGGCAGATAAACGAAAGACCGAACCCGCAGACGAGTCACAGATACGAACGCCACAGCGCCTCCGCCGACCAGATGACAATACACTCGATTGGATGTTCGTCCTAGCGATCCAGTCGCGCGAACCCCAGGCTAGGGCAGTTAACCCCACTTGTGGAGGCGGTCGCTATCCTCTTCCCAACGGTCGCCGATGTCCGTGCGCTGCTACATCGTGGGGATCAGCACATTCGTGATTCGTGAATAGACCTGCGCCTGGGCCTGCTTTATGGTCGGGCCGAGGCCGACCGCGCGTCCTCGATGTGAATTCCGTCGGCGGGCGGCTTCTTGAAGACGGTGGCCGAGTTCTTGGAAAGCGAGTCGAAGGTTTCGTCGTCAAATGTCCGAGACTTAATAGCGGACTTCGTGCCCTTCCTTGGAGACTTGGCAGGCAATATCGCTGATCAAGCCGGTGAGCGAGACAAATAGGAAGTTCTTTTTGCCCATGCGACGAGGTTACCTCCAGTACCAAGCCAAATACTGCACGCCGGCGGCCCGCAGGAGTATTTCTCTAGGGTCAAATTCGCGGCTAAGCAGGCATGTTTACAATAACATCCACGGTGACGCCAAGGAACAAACAGGACCCGATAGATCGAAAGTACCTGGTCAAAGGTACGGGCGGACCATTCGCGGAGGAGTTCCAGACCGGTACAGTTTGCGTGGGGAATCGAGCGCCACAACTGGGCAGGCGAAGCAGACCCGGCGCTCACTCTCACGATGACGCTGACACCACTGAGGAAGTCCAACCTCCGGCTGCGGACGAAACTTGTGCTTTCGTTCGTGCTGATCATTGCGGCGCTGAGCTGCGCCACATTGCTGGCCGTGCGTCACGTCGCGAAGAAGCACCTGCAGCAGGAAATCGTCGCCGAGACCCAAACCTCCGTTCTGACCTACCTGGCAATGCTCCACGAGCATCAACTCGCCCTGGGCCGCAAGGCGGATCTGCTGGCGACTCTTGCGGACTTGACCTACTGGGACGCGCCCACTTTTCAGCAATCCACCGACAATCCGCTGGAGACGGACGGCAGCGATCTAGTGATTCTGGCGGATGACAACCACCAGATCATAATGCTGCATACAACGAATCCGCGATTTACGCCTGCCGTTGCGCAGCAGCTGGTTCTCAGCTCTCTCGGCAAGAAAAGCACCTCCGATTGGTGGTACGCCGGGGGCGCACTCTATCAGGTGGCAGTTCAGCCGGTTCACCGGCGCCCGTCTCCGGATAACATGCAGCTCGGCACGGTCGTAGTGGGGCGGGAAATCGGCTATTCCGCGACTCACAATCTGGGCCGTACCCATTCGGCCGAGCTCGCCTTCAGCTACGGCGGGGATGTTGTCAGCAGCACATTGAGCCCGCTCGACGAACAGGAACTCGGTCAACAAGCGCACGATCTGCAGTCCTCGGCGGAAGTCCGGATCGGGAATCAGCAATTTTACGCGATCTCGGTCGGGCTCACGGATGATCCAGGGCCAACCGCGCGGCTGATTACCTTGAAATCGTACAATCGGGCCGCGGAATTCCTGGCCGAGCTGAATCATTTGCTGATCGGACTCGGACTGCTGGCGCTCGTGACCGGGGCGTGGCTGGCGCTGTTCATCTCCAACGCCTTCACGCGTCCGCTGGAAAACCTGGACAAGGGTGTGCGGGCGCTGGAGCGCGGCGACTTTGCTTTCCCGCTCGAAGCAATGGGCGGCGACGAGGTGGCGCACGTCACGCGCGCGTTCGATCAGATGCGCGGCACGCTTCAGAAAAACGAATCACAGAAGCGGCAGCTCGAAGAAGAGCTTCGCCAGGCCCAGAAGATGGAGGCGCTGGGCCGGCTGGCGGGCGGTGTCGCTCACGACTTCAATAACTTGCTCACGGTGATCAAGGGACACTCGGAACTAATTGTCGAACGCCTGCCCGCAAAGGACCCGCTCCTCGGCAGCGGCCAGCAGATTCGGAAAGCGGCGGACCGCGCCGCTTCGCTCACGCGTCAGATGCTGGCGTTCAGCCGGCGGCAAGCGCTGGAACCCACCGTCTTCGACATAAACTCGCTGGTTGCGGACATGTACAAGCTGCTGAAGAGGCTGATTCACGAGGATATCGAATTCACGTTTCGCGCCGGAGAGTCCCTCGGCCGGGTGAAGGCGGACACGGGCCAGATCGAGCAGGTGCTCCTGAATTTGGCCGTGAATGCGTCGGACGCCATGCCGCGAGGCGGAAAACTGGTGATTGAAACCAAAAACGTGGTGGTTAATCCGGACGCCGCCAAATCCCGGCCGACCGTCGAGCCCGGCTACTATGTGATGCTGGCGGTAACCGACACGGGCCACGGCATGACGCCGGAGACGAAGGCGCGCATCTTCGAGCCGTTCTTCACGACGAAGGAGCAAGGAAAAGGCACGGGGCTGGGGCTTGCGACCGTGTACGGCGTGGTGAAGCAGAGCGGCGGTTTCATCTGGGTGGATTCGACGCCCGGAAGCGGAAGCCGCTTTGAAGTGTATCTGCCACGCGTGGAGCAAAACATCACGCCCAATCCGCAAGAGGAGCTTGCGCCGCCGCGCTCGAGCGCGGTTGGAACGGTGCTCCTCGCGGAAGACGAAGAGGGCGTGCGCACGCTGGCCTTCGAGTTTCTGACTGCGGCCGGGTATCGCGTGTTCGTGGCAAGCGACGGCCAGAAGGCGCTGGAAATTGCCGAGACGCTGGGTGAGCCGATCCACGTGCTGGTCACCGACGTCGTGATGCCGAAGATGCGCGGGCCGGAACTGGCCAAGCGGATGCGGAATGCCCGCCCCGATCTGAAGGTTGTCTTCATGTCCGGATATCTGGAGCAAAACGAGGGCGGAGAGGATTTTACGGGAAGCGCCACGTTTCTTCAGAAACCGTTTTCGAAAGACGTCCTCGTACGCCAGGTGGGCGCGGCGCTCCGCGGCGAATCGTCTTCAGTTCCCGCACTGCACATCGCTTGATTCTGGCTTCGTCGGCTCGAGCTGCGTCGCTCCGTTGACCTTTCCTACATTGCTGTGGCCCAACAGAGATTCTTCTAGTGCGTGACCGGCCGTCCCGCTCGTGCGGGACGAAAACAAAAGTCCGGTCACTCCGCTAGAATGACGGAGCGTTGAGACGGAGTCCCGCGACGGAGCGATAATGCGCGCGTCGCGACTACCGCTGCGCCCAAGATCCTAATGCACGGTGATGTTGATGGTGGCGGTGGTGCGGCCGAACGCATTCGTGGCGTGGAGCGTATAAGTGGTGGACTGCGAGGGCGTGACGATGACGCTCGTGCCGCGCGTGGCGCCGATATCGGGGGAGACGATCAGATACGACGCGCCGCTAACGCTCCAGCTGAGCGTTACGGGAGTGCCCGCCGATACGGACTGCGAACTCGCGGTGAAGTTCGCGATCGAGGGAGCGGAACCCTGCGGGAAGCTTGAGTTCGTGTAGATCGCGTCCATTTTCACGACTTCAAAGTCCTGGTTGGTGACGCTGCCGAGGTTGTGCAGGTCGTCGTTGCTCCAGCGATCGTCGGGCGCGCCGCTGATGTACATGTTCGAGCCGTTGTCGGCCATGATCAGGCCGTACTTCTTCATCGCCTTCAGGATGATCTGATTCGTGGCGGAATACCCGGAGATATCAAAGTTGGATTTGAGACGCAGACGCATGCCCATCGGCGCGGCGTTGGCATTTGATGAATTCGCGGCCAAATGCGACGCCGGCGGAGTGAACGCGTCGCGGCTGTTCTGCAGCGTGAAGCGCAACGCATGATTGATCGCGCCCGCGGCGATTTCATCGTAGCGCGCGAGGCCGGCAAAGATGGGAAGGCCGGCGGCGTCGGCGGAAGTCCAGGTGTAGGGGCGCTGCTCATCAGCCGTAAGGTCCCAGACGGCGGCGGAGCCTGCATTCCACGTCAATCCACTGGGAGCCGCGTTGTAGAGCTCGTAAAGAAAGCAGTTCGCGTTGTCGAGGATCAACACATGCTGATCGCCGCTGGGATTCGGGTCGCCTTCGATCGGAGCGTTCAGCGGAATTGGCATCGGTCCGGGATCGCTCTCGTCGCCAAAATCGGTGAAGTTGACGGTGATGGGGCCCTGCGTCGAGTCAACAACCTGGTACGGGATACCGATGATCGAGCCGGCAAATTGGCCGGAGCCGAAATCGGCGTGCAGGCCGACGCTTGTGCCGATGAAGTCGATGAGCACGGCGGAATTCGGATCCACGGCCGCGCCGGAGATATCCTGATTCCATGAGTTGTCCGCGGGGAACGGCACGAAGCCGCCGAGGCTGCCTCCCTGCCCCGGCTGCATCACGTTGCACGCGAGGGGCGGCGGAGGCGGTGGATTGCCGCCACCCGATGAGGTTACCTGCAGAGTCAGCGAACTGGACGCACTACCGCCGGGATCAGGATTCACTACGGTGACGCCGAACATGCCTGCCGAAGCAGAGGTGCCGGTCGCGTGGAGCTGCGTCGCCGACAAATAAGTTGTCGTGAGCGGCGAGCCCGCGAGCTCGACCTGCGCGCCGCTGACGAAGTTACTGCCGGTGACTGTGATCGCAAACGCGCCTGCCGGGACGGACATCGGCGAGACGCTTGCGAGCACCGGGATCGGATTCCAGAGCGTGACGGCGCTTTGTCCCGCCGCGCTCGAATCAGCCATGCTCACGGCCTGCACGGTGACGGAGTTCGGGCTCGGGGCAGCGGACGGCGCGGTGTACATACCCGACGCGCTGATTTCGCCCGTAGCGCTCGCGCCGCCGGTGACGCCATTCACTTGCCACGTCACGGATATATTCGATGAGCCCGTAACGGTGGCGGCGAACGGCTGCGTGCTGCCCGCACGAAGCGTGGCTGTGCTCGGTGAAACCGAAACCTTCACTACAGGTGGCGGCGGAGGCGCACCCGGATTTCCCGAAGACCCGCCAACCGTGCCCGTGCATGCGGCCTGGAACATTACCGCGAGCAGAACAAGAAATGGGAGGATTCGTCGCATGATGGGCACGCTCTTGTAGCTGGCAATTTTCGCCCAGTGGGCCGCCGGGAACTACTGTACGGGGGTACAGAATCGGGCCGGGGCGAAAGACGGGGATGGAAGAGCTATTGATTCAGGAGCGGAATATTCGCGGCGGGCTGGGGCGGCGGAAACGATTTGAGGTACGTGTAGATATCAGTGAGGTCCTGGTCGGAGACCACTTTCGCAGTGTAGGGCGGCATCTGGCCGGTGGGCGTGCGGACATAGCGAAGCACCGCCATGAGCGAAATCGCGGGTGGGCCGATGCGCGCGCCAGTGCTGGCGCCGGCTCCCTGGCGGCCGTGACATTCGTAGCAGCCGTAGGCGACGAAAAGGCGCTTGCCGTTTTCGGCGTTGCCTTTGAGCGATTCGCCGGTAGACGCCGGAGCGGCGGATTGCAGAAAGGCGTAAACGTCGGCGAGCTGCTGGTCGGACGCGGTGGCGGCCGGAACCGGCGGCATCTTGCCGGTCGGCTGGCGGACATAGGCGACAACGGCCGCCAGTTGCATCGGCGGAGGCGCAATCTGTGGAGCGAGAGTCGTGCCCTGCCCCTGTGCGCCGTGGCATGCGACGCAGCCGGTTGCTTCGAAGACGCGCTTGCCGTTCGCGATGGTCGCTGCGAACGCGTCGCCTGATTTTGCGGCCGGCGCTTGGGCTTCG
Source organism: Candidatus Acidiferrales bacterium (assembly GCA_031296075.1). GTDB lineage: Bacteria > Acidobacteriota > Terriglobia > Acidiferrales > UBA7541 > Palsa-295. The sequence goes on along the minus strand of JARLGK010000083.1, from coordinate 679 downwards.
ATGCCGCGAGCGCTGAGCATCAATGCGTAGACGATTGCGATCAAAGACGAGTAGCGCACAGGCCTCTCCTTAACGCGGCTGCGTGAGCACGTCAATCAGTGCGGGATCGCCGCGCTTGACGACTTCGATCGCGCGGCGAATCGCCGGCGCGAGATCTTTCGGATCGCTGATCGGGCCTTCGGCGTGCAGGCCCAAGCCCTGCGCGAGCTTCGAATAATCGATAGGCGGATCGACGAGCACGCTGCCAATGCTCGTGTTCGTAATTCCGCGATTGTGGCGGTTGGCCATGATTTGCACCTGCATGAGCTCCTGATGATACGCGCGGTTATTGTGCATCACGATCAGGAGTGGAATGCGGTGGTGCGCGGCGGTCCAGAGCACGCCGGGGGCGAACATCAGGTCACCGTCATTTTGAATGCTGACGGTGAGGCGTCCGTGCTTGCGGTTGGCGAGCGCCGCGCCGACCGACGCAGGCGCGCCGTAGCCGACGCCGTAGCCGCCTTCCGCGCCGATATAGTGATAGTGCTTGTTGAAATCCCACAGGCGCAGCGGCCAGCGGCTGACGAACTGGCAATTCGAAACGAGCGACCAATCTTCGTCCTTGATCTGCGCCCAGATTTCGGCGGACATGCGCGCCGTGCTGATCGGGCTGGCATCCCATCCCAATGTGGCCGCTTCG